>JBNLCD010000551.1:0-3891 GCA_050303635.1 Anaerolineae bacterium | reverse complement strand
ACCCGCCTCATTCAATCCTAGATTATGCCTTTAACACGGGTCTTCAGGCCCTTGCTTGCTCATTTAAAACTCACTTTATTGTTCTATTTAACGTTTAGGGCCGTTTATATATCGAATTTATATTAGGGCAATTGTTCAAGTTTGCGGGAAGCGAGCAAGCCATAACCCGTTTGGTCGCCGACCATGCGAATCACATCTTGATAAGCAAAACGTGCGCCACCGGTATCGCCTTGGGCTTCCAGAAGCAAACCGTAATAGTAACGGGCGCGGGGATTATTGGAATCGAGGCTGACCGCCCGATTGAGATGATATTCAGCTTCATCAACGCGTTCGAGCAAGTGATAAATGCGGCCTAAGCTGGTGACAATTTCAGGATTGTCGGGGAATTTGGTGTAGGCCGTTTCCACGAAAGATAAACCTTCTTCTTCGATAGCATAACCTGTTTCGGCATAGAAAATGCTTTGGACCGCGTACCATTCCGGGTTGGTCTCATCAAAACTCAAAGCGATCTGATACCAACTGCTGGCTTCTTCATAGGTCCCTTCGGCTTGATAGGTTTGGGCAATTTCAACGGCCAGAGCGGGATTTTTGGGCTCGAGTAGATAGGCTTTGCCAAATGCTTCATGGGCTAAATCCCAGCGTTCGAGGGGTCGCCAGTGCAAGCCCAGAAAATAATAGGGTAGCGCAAAATTTGGGGCCAGCGCCACAGCGGTTTCGAGGTCGCTGAGGCCATCCTCATCAAGTTGATCACGGACATAGCCGCGATACATATAACTAAACCAATCGAGACCATCTAGATTCAGTGCTTTAGAAAACGCATATTCAGCCAACCCCCATTCATGGGCGTTAACCAGCGTCTCACCCAATGATTGAAAATAGGTCAACGCAGTGACTGTTTCGTCGGATTGCTTGACTTGAATCAACTGACGGGCTTGCCCCGCCACAAAACTATAATTGGGATCAAGCGCGGCCACGTCTAAATAATCACTGGCTACAGACGGATCTTCTATCGCCAAAATTAAGCCTAAAATATAATTCGCGTGGCTATCTTCCGGATTAAGCGTCAAAATTTGTTGAACATGATCGCGTGCACTGACCCAATCGCGTTGATGCACATCTTCTTCAAGCAAGGTCCACAAACCGGCAATGTCGGCACTATTCAGATCTTGGGTCTCATTCAGAAAATATTCAATCGCCAGCGTATTGCCGAGGAAGTTGGTGTAGGCCCGGCGTGATTCCGTGGTCCAACCGTCGCGCTCTACTTCAGCGAGAAGATAGATATTTTGGGCGGTGGGGTTGGTGGCTTGGTCTCGGTGAATAGTGAAATAGCGGTCGGTTAAATCGGCTGGATTTGCGCCAGCGGCTAACGCCTCATCATAATATTCAAGCGCTTGTTGAGGATCTGTCTCCGCGACATCATCCCCGCGCCGAATCAGCGTATTCACATGCTGACCGTCGCGCATCATATCAAACAACAAAAATCCCCATGTAACAATCATTAGCATGGGGATGATAATTGACGCAAATTGGCGAAGCCGATTAATCATCCAATATTCCCAGTGATTTCAAAACTTGGTGTTCAAGTTCGCGTGGCTTAAAAGGTTTCACCATGTATTCTATCACATCTTGCAACTTGCCCATGACCCGATTAGCGGCATCGCTATAGGCCGTGGTGACAATCACTTTCGGCATTTTGAGGCTATCATCGGCTTCGACCATTTCGCGAATAGAATCGAGCACTTTCCAACCTCGAATATCTGGCAGATTAAGATCAAGCAGGATGAGGTCTGGTTGAAGCGTTTTATAAGCTTCAATGGCCTTATTCCCATCTCCCTCAATATGAACATTCAATTGGGGATGACCACTCAATACGATTTTATTTATTTCAGCGAGTTCTTCAGTGTCTTCAACAACTAACACTGTATACTCCTGCGTCATCGTTAGCATTCCAATCACTCCAATAATAGCAATGTTACTGATTGTAACATGAATATAAGACTATGCGATATGTCAATCAAAATCTCAACGAAATTAATGCTTCATTCGTTCCACCCGGATTCATCATGACGGTGTTTGTACTCTAATACGCAACAATCAGCTAAATTAGATTAATTTTGTAAAAAATTCATTCACAACCCACCTAAACTTAGTGGATTTGTTCGCCGTTACCTCCTCCGACCTGCGGCCACCTCCTCCTAACACAGGGGAGGCTGGAACACGAGGTATTTTTTTCTCCTCCATGTATGGGGGAGATGTCGCGCTAGCGACAGAGGGGGTTCTCGTTTTATCAACTACAAGGTTTCCATCGAATCCACCTATTTAGCTCGTTATAAAGGTGCGTAAAGTGTCGCGATATTCCTCAAATTTTTCACCCATAATCAGGTGACCACATTCAGGAATCTTTTTAAGTTCAGCGTTCGCCAACTTTTCAGATAGTGCGATTGATTGCGCAAGCGGGACCACCTTATCATTTTCGGCGGCAATAATCAGGGTGGGCACCGTAATTTTGTCAGCGACATCAAACACATTGTATTGCGGTATCCACTTAATCTGCCGTTGAAAACTGACCGCACGGGCTGGCGTAAAATTCTCGAATGGAATATCCCGCCAATATTTAGGCGACACATTCCGATAGCCATAAAAATTGCTCAGCCCCGAAAGCAAATAGGCCGTTGGTTTAAAGCGAAATAGATGACGCGCGAACCCAAAACTCCACGGCATGTATTGACCGATATGGAAAAGGGGAAGGCGCAGTTTGGTTGTTAAGGTCCATTGCCCATCAACCACCCCCGCGACCGTTACCCATTTGAGAATTCGCTGAGGGGCTAATTCGGCCACAACATGGGCCGTAATTGACCCCGACATGCTAAACCCAACCAGAATAAATTGTTCAATGTCGAGCGCATTGGCAACGTCCACAATCCGTTGCGCTTGGGCTGGGACCGAATAATCGCCGTCGGGTGGCGCATCACTATCGCCATGGCCCAGATAATCGAAAGCGACGCAATAAAATTCGTCCTTTATACTGGCGATCGTTTCATCCCACAGATTTTTGTTATGAAGCCAGCCGTGAGCGAAAATAATCGCGGTGTTCGTCGGATGCCCGATTGCTTTATAGGCAATCTGCTCCCCAAATGAACTGGTGATAAACGCCATAGTTGCCAAATCCTCCCTCATCATTGTTGAGGTTCAATGGGTAGATAATGCTGGTCCCCCATGATTAATATAAAGGATTTTAGAAATTGGCGTGGCGAAACCGGGTAAAACGATCTAATTTAGCCTGTAAATATATAGTCTCAGGCGGGGTTCATTTTGGGTCGTTTTGTGAAGAAAGACAAACTTTAGGTTCATAATTTTCCGCAACCCACAGTTGCGCCGTAAACATTGACCGCGCTAAACTAGGCTTATGAACAAACTCAAGTGAAAACATGGGGAGACAGATAGTCGATGGGACTTTTTAGCAATAGTCGCCGCCAGACGCATGACGAAGTTGAAGAACAAGAACAACCCCAATTGCCGAATCAACCCCCGCGTCGTCCGGTAGGTTTTGAGACGGTACTTGGCGCAAATAGCGTTTTAACAGGTTCGCTCGAAAGTAAAGCCAATGTGCGTCTCGATGGCAGTTTTGAAGGCAGTCTCGAAATTGATGGGAATGTGTTGGTTGGCGAAACGGGCAAAATTATTGCTGATATCAATGCTCGCAATATCGTGATTGCGGGTTCCGTGCGTGGCAATGTGAACGGCAATAAAGTTCAGTTGTTGCGGAGTAGTCGTGTGTGGGGCGATATCAGTGCCGCGGCCATCACCACCGAAGAAGGTGCGTTCATTGACGGCAAGATTACGATGGTTAAGCACGAAGCATCGAGCCAAACATTCGAAATTTCCGGCTCA
>JBNLCD010000550.1:0-3894 GCA_050303635.1 Anaerolineae bacterium | reverse complement strand
ACCGAAGAATTGTCCGATATTGATGATCCGGACGAGGCACGGGTTTTCCAAGGCATTTGGACATTTAGCCCTGACATGGTGAAAATTGTGGAAGAATGGATTACCAGCGCGGTCGATGCAGTTCCGCTCCGTCTAGATAGAGGTTATGATGATAAGCGCCAATCGCAAATCATGGGCTCAACCATTCAAAGTTTGCTGAAACGCACTGACGCCAAGACAGCGCCACCCCAAACATCCCCAACCAAAACAATCACGGCGGGCGAGGTCAAAACCGTTATCAAAGAAAAATTAATGCCAGAACTCGATCGGCGTTTAGGAAAAGACGCTTGGCAAGGATTTCAAGAGCGGCAAATGGTGATTGTGTTTAGCGATATTCGTAATTTCACGGCGCTTTCTGAACAATATAAACCCGGTGAACTTATTGAAAAAATTCTCAATCCCTATATCAATGTGGTTTCTACAGCAATTGCTAAACATGGCGGTATTGTTGATAAATTTCTGGGCGATGGCATTCTCGCCACATTTGGACTTGAAGGCGAGTTAAGCAATCCAGCACAAAATGCCCTGCAAGCTTCCATTGAAATGATAGATACGTTGCAAAAACAGAGTTTGAATATTCCGATTGGAATCGGCATTGCACAAGGCGAAGCGGTGGTTGGCGAAATTGGCAATGATATTGTCCGCGAAACAACCGTCATTGGGGATGTGGTCAATATTGCCCAACGATTGAGCACACTGGGTTATAATGGAATCTGGTTGTGCGAAGATGTATTTACCAGTTTACCCGATAACAAACAATTAACGGCTATTGGGGAATTTCAACTCAAAGGTAAATCAGTCACCAATCAAGTCTATCGCTACAATCCAACCATCCTCAGTGAACAAGCCAGTTAACCCAAAAAGTCCCCTTTACTAAGCTTAGTAAAGGGGACTTTTTTTATTTTGTATAGCCTCGTGAGTTTAGAAATAGCGCGCCGAAGCCATACCTAAGACAGCAACAACCATAAGCACAAACCCAATTTGCGAATGTTTTTGGATATAGGCTTGCAATTCTTGTTGTTGAGAAAGTAATTCTGGCGCAGGTGGACCTTCGGAAGCGGCAATTTCTTTGCCAAGATTAATCATCTTACCCGTTGAACGGCCCAGCGTAGCCCCACCATGCAGGAATGATGAAATCCCGGCCAAGACGCCTATCGAGAGGACAATGCCGGGGGTCGATGATAAGTAATCGCCATCGCCAAAACCATCGGTGATGCGCCAGAACATCCACAACCCGCTGACTGTTGTTAAAAGTGCCACAACGGGAAAGAGTTTATCGAGCACAGTGGTTGCATACATTTTCATCATGAATGCACCCCCTTGCGGACCTAGACTTTTAACGGTTGGTGAGATGAAGAACAGCATAAAAATAGCACCTCCAACCCAAATAATCCCCGAAAAGAAATGTATAATGCGCAGGATAATCATTAAAATATCCATATCACAAACCCCTTTTGATCTTCTATAGACTTAAGATATAAGCAATCAAATCTGCCAATTCTTGATCGGAAAGTTTTTCTTCATAGTCGCGATACATTAGATTGGAAAAGCCGCTCACCAGATGCTTCGAAGGCCGTAAAATGCTGTAATAAGCATATTCTTTGGCAGATTGATCGTCGACTGCTCGGCCAGCACGGTCACCAAAGCCACCTAAGCCGGGACCCTGATTTTTACTACTGTCGATACGGTGACAACTGGAACAAGCGGGGGCATCATCAATCTCGGTGCGGAAGAGGACCTGACCGTTTTCAGCATTTCCTTCAGGCAAATCAGACAGGGAAATTTTAGGCTCTTCGGACGAACACGCGGCGGCAAGCATCAGCATCATGCTGAGAAGCATGACTAAAACGAACATCCGTTTGATGTTGGGCAATTGATTCAATTTTTCTCTCACATTTTGTCACGAATTGGCGAATAGGTTGACTATCTAAAAGTATACGAGGAGCTATTTTTTTACGCAAATGGCATGCTTGAGGAGAAATAGAGATGCTATAAAAATCTTAGCTTGGCTGAGAGGCTAATGCGTTTTGATTAAATAATGAAGATTATACGGTTGATCCTCTCTGTCGCTAGCGCGACATCTCCCCCATACATGGGTGAGAATGGATTATACTCAAACCCGCCTCCCCTGTGTTCGGGGGAGGTGGCCGCAGACCGGAGGGGGTAGCCCAAACATAACCCGCATTGAATTGTTAACTTCATTATCCCGATCCTACAATAACACTTACACACTGGGCCACCGCAATAAAAAAGGAGACGAAACTCGTCCCCTCACATGGTCAGTGGCTAGAATGAGCCGATTTTAGAACACAATTTGATAGATGTTGCCATTGATGTTGAAGCTGGTTTCATCGGCGGCAGATTCATCGGTGGTGTCGGCTTCAGTGTCGGTTTCAGTATCTTCAGTATTGCCATCCGCATTTTCAGCTTCGTTGTCGATGGCATCTTCACCTTCAGCGGCTTCACCTTCGTCGTGAACGGCGGCTGGATGGCCTTCTGAACCATTATCGCTGATGGTCATTAAATAGAGATAGCCTAAAGTAACGAAAAACATCAGGGCAAGAATCATGGCTAAGACTTTAAGGTCTTTCATGTGGCTATCAAGTTCTTCGACTGAGGTATTAGTTGTATCACTCATCAAATTTCTCTCTTAATTTGGGAAAAAATATAGTCACGGCGAATGTTGCCCCCATTTTAGCGAGATTTTGGATGAGGGCAAGGAATATTTTAGCGAAATCTTAATGGTTCATATGGCGAGATGATTGAAAATATCCCCGCGACACTAGATGCTTTCAATCAACGCTAGGTCATCTGCATCCAATGCGACGTCGGGCGCGTCAATGAACCCATCGACTTGATCAGGTCGCCGTGCTCCGACAATCGCGGCGGTAACTTCTGGGCGACGCAGTGTCCACGCAATAGCCACTACAGCGGCAGTTGTGTCATATTTCTGGGCAATTTCTTTGAGGGCATCCGCCAATTTCAAATTGCGGGTTAATTTGGGTTCGGTGAACTCGTCATCCCGTGAGCGCCAATCGTTATCGGGGAAATTTTCAACCCGTTCGCGGGTCATTTTGCCGGATAGCAAACCTGATTGAAGCGGTGAATAGACAATCACGCCAATATTATTTTCTGCACAATAGGGCAAGACATTTTTCTCAATCTGGCGCTTAATCATGGAATAGGGTGGTTGTTGGGAAGTGACCGGCGCAATTTCCTGACATTGCTTCATTTGGGGCACACTAAAATTGGAGACACCGATATAACGCAATTTGCCTTCTTTTTGCAGATCGGCCAACGTTTGCCAGCCTTCTTCAATTTCCGGTGCAGGATTTGGCCAGTGCACTTGATACAGATCAATCGCCTCGATATCCAAACGACGCAGACTATCTTCAACTTCTTTGCGCAGTGAATCCGCTTTCAAGCTAGACGTGACATTCCGATTATCATCCCAAACCAGCGAACATTTGGTGAAAATATAGGGTTTTTCGCTCAAACCTTTGACGGCTTCACTGACAACCTTTTCCGAACGTCCTAAGCCATATACTGCCGCTGTATCAATCCAGTTAATGCCGGATTCAATCGCATATTGAATGGTTTTAATGGATTCCGCATCATCTTGCGGACCCCAACCATATTCCCATTCACCGCCGCCAATGGCCCACGCGCCCAAACCAATGGGAGTAATCATCAAATCACTGTTACCGAGTTGTCGTTTTTCCATACTTAAATCCTTGTAAGCTTAAACAACCAATAAATTTTCAAACATGACCTTAAAAGAATTTTGGTATTTCAACAAGTAATTTCAGAAATTTGCCCAATCTAAGTTAAGCCATCAGAAATCTTCGGAGAAAG
>JBNLCD010000549.1:0-3896 GCA_050303635.1 Anaerolineae bacterium | reverse complement strand
ATAAAGAAGAGTATGGGCTTGTATTTGATGCGGGTGGGCCACAAGCCATGGTCAAACGATATATGGCAAGTCTTGATGAATTCTTGCCGCCCTCCGGGACTTTGCTACTTGCATATATAGACGAACAGCCCGCGGGATTAGCTTGTATGAAAACTCTAGATAATGGCATTTGCGAAATCAAACGCATGTACGTCAAACCTAAATATCGTGGCCAGGGAATTGGGCGAGCATTATTACAAGAACAGATTAATCGGGCCAGGCAACAGAATGTCTCAATCATTCGATTAGATAGCTCGCGTTTCATGACGACTGCCCACAGTTTGTATCGATCCCTTGGATTTAAAGATATTGAGCCATATAAGGGTAGTGAAATCCCTGCGGAAATGCAAAAGTATTGGATTTTTATGGAATTGAAACTGAATAACACTATGCCTTAGCTGATAATATCTTTAGGAATATTTGCACTATTTGGTGTCAGCGGAACCAGTCGGACATGTGACATATCCAGTACATGAGCCATATCTGTCTTTATGGCCTTATTTTAACAACTCCCCCAAAAACCCCACTAGGTGAATAGAACAAAAGAACAACAGGTAACGAGATTAAGTCAATTCGTGATAATGACCGTTATCAGGAATCTACGCAACGGGTTGAAGAGGCGGTAAGGAGCTGTTAAATAGGCAGATGTGGAGGCCGTCAGATGAATGGAGTAGATTCAGGCGATAACCCTTCGATTATCGCGGATTGACCGGTTACCCCTTTCGCCCTAACCCCCACAACCATTTCGCCTGTCAATCTTACTCCGCTTGGACAGTGCAACCCTAATTTAGCCGACCGTACGTCGATAATCGCTCTTTATCAGGAATCTATCCCATCGACCGGATAGTTAGAGCGAATTAGCTTCCATCCGACAATAAACCGATCTGGGGCTCTGGCAGTTTCTTGGTGATTTCAGGCAATTCGTTGGCAATGAGGTATAAAGATTTGAGCTGAGTTTCGGCACTATAGGCAAATCTTGATTTGGGCGCTAATTTCAACATGCGCTCTAAATCGTCAATTGCGGCGGCATAATTTCCGCCACGATAATAGGCCATGCTCCGATAAAATAAGGCCTCAGCGCGTATGAGATTTTTGAGGGCCTCGTTCTGGGCAAGTACCCGAAAATCTTTAACTGCATTTTCCCAATCGTCCAATTCGCGCCAATAGATAATGCCCCGCACCATTTGCGCTTTATGATGGCGCGGATTCATCTTGAGAATTCGGCTCAAGTGCGCAATGCTTTTCAGAATCGTGGGGCGGTGATGAAACCGTGTGCCCATATTCCGTTGCCAGATTGCCATGCGATAGTGATAGAAACTCGCCAAAATTCTGAAGATTATCATCAGCCACTCACGAAAACTAAAATTTGATAGGGCGCAACGCATCATTCGCATTGGGTTGACGACCGACTTTGGCCATGGGATACCAATGTTCACCAATTTTAACACGAACAATATCCGCACTGAAATCCGTATTCGTTGCAGACGAGTTACTTAATAAGCTAGAACCTACCCCATAAATATCTGCCGGCACATCATTCAATTCAAATAGGGCAATCTTCGGAATCTTAAAACCACCGGTCACCACAATTTTGATGGCTTCACAATATGCTTGGGCTGTCGCCTGCCACTCCTCAGGGATATCCCATTCTTGCCAATTTGTATCGAGAGCGGTGCGGACGGCACGGACTAAACGCTCATTGACACCATAATTAAGCGACTTATCAGCGACGGGTTCTAACGACTTGTCAATCAAATTGCCGCCCGTATCCAAGCGCACCCCGAATAAACGATATTTTTCGGCTTCGTTTGTATTTCCTTTGAGTTGCTGATCTTGGAAAGCGCGAAACATTTTTTCAGCCACGCGCACAGAAGTTCCCACACAATCATTTTCAAAATCGACCAGTGCGACACGCGGCGCACCGAGGGGTTGAGTCCGCGCATATTGAAGCATCGATTCAGCCGTATCAGCTAAAAAGGTGGCAATTACCCCATGCGGCACGGTACCGCCGCCACTTCCGCCCCACCATTGACCCTGGGCATCGGTACTGACGAAAGCTTGCACATCTTCTTCATAATCATGGTTATAGCGCTGAACCGCGAGGCGATAGGCATAACCATCCGCGGCTTGCACACTCGGCAAATCAAACCGTGCCGGGAAAAACAGAACCGGTTTGCCTTGGGCGGCAAATATCGTTTCATAACAATTAGTGGCTACCCGACTGATACGCGTTAAGTAGCCCAGAATGACGGTTTCCAGTGCGGCGAAATAGCGATACTTGCCCCGAATTTTTAAAACAGGTTCAACCTGACTTGGATCACCTTCATAGGAGATGAATGCGCCATCTTGAATCGCTTCAATTTCCAGCGTGTTGACCATATTAATGAAATGACCAGATTCATCAAAATAACCCGTCGCCAGCCGGAGCAGTTCCAAAGCAATATCCACCCCGCCTACCAAGACATGCGGGGCACGCCGGGTAAAAATTTGCATTTCAACTTCGGCTTCGCTGGGTTGATAGCCGGCGGTTTGTTCCGGTGTTAAGCGCGGACTATCTCCGCTAAATTGATAATTATCGTCAGTTAAAGCGGTTAACATCCGGCTAATATTTTCAAAATATTTGTCGGCGTAGATGCCCTGCCGAATGCCGTCGATATCAAGGTTCAGGGTATCTTGGGTTAGACGTGTGTTATCAAAAATGCTCATGCAAGCCCTTTACTGTGTGCTGAGATGGTTTGAATTCAATGATAACGCGAACCTTGGCGGAAATCATGCAAAAATTCTCAGCCAATATGATTTTTACACTCATCTGTTATGATGGTGACTCGCACTGTAATGGTAATCTTGTAAAGGATGATCGCTGTATGCATATTTTGACCCTATTTCTCGATGGAATTGGTTTAGGACCGAATGATCCGGCGACGAATCCTTTTGCAGTGATGAATGCCCCCACCCTGGAAAAATTAGCAGGCGGTCAACGTTGGCTCGAAACCACGCCGTACACGGAAACCGATCGTGCCATTTTCATTCCCACGGATGCGTCGCTCGGCATTGCTGGTCGTCCCCAAAGTGCCACGGGTCAAGCGGCGATTGTGACAGGTAAAAATGTATCAGCGCTGATCGGTGAACATTATGGCCCGCGGCCGACGCCTGAAATTCGCGCGATTATGGATGAAGGCAATATTTTCAAAAGTCTGATTGCGCATGAAAAACAAGCGGCGATGATTAATCCGTTTCCGCCGCAATTTCATGCGGCGATTGAACGCGGCAAACGTCTGCCCAGCAGTATTCAATACAGTGTACTCTCGGCAGGGCTCAATTTATTTACGGTCGATGATTATTATGCGCGCCAAGCCATTTCTCCGGATTGGACAGGCGAAGGTTGGACTAGTTTTCTCGGTTATCCCGATGCTCCGACGTATTCCGCGCATGAAGCGGGTCAATTTTTAGCTGAACTGGCTATGCAACGTGATTTCAGTTTTTTCAGCACATGGATTACAGACGAAATCGGTCATCGGGGACCGTTTGACCGTGCGGTGATGTTCATGGAACGTTTTGATCAAGTGATGGCGGGTTTGCTCGACGTATGGGATGATTCAGCCGGTTTGATTGTGATTATCTCTGATCATGGCAATTTAGAGGTACAGGGCAGTCGCAAGCACACTGAAAATAAAATTCCGGTCGTGGTTATCGGTGATCAAAAACACATCTTCGCTGAGGGTTTTAGTGATTTGACGCATTTCACACCGGGCGTTTTGCGGAGTATGGGGTTAGATTAAGTTTCGTTGAGACAATTTATTTTCAAATAGGTACATCTCAATCAAAGTCGTTGATTATCAGGACAAAGGGCTAAAGCC
>JBNLCD010000548.1:0-3917 GCA_050303635.1 Anaerolineae bacterium | reverse complement strand
ATGCCGTAGCCTCATTTATTGACCGTTGGAAATGACGTCGGTCATCACCATATTTCCAACGGCAGTGATGGTCACAGCACCCAGTTGTGCAACCATCACCACCGTCTACCCCATGTATAGTTTAGGAGGTCAGCCCGTCCCCGAATTTCCATTGCGGAGGTTCTGAGCTATTTTGCAAAGCTGATAATGGAATTTGATCCAAGGTGCGCGGCCAATTGAAGGACAATTTACCCCTAAATGGCTTGTCTCCAAAGAGGACATCGCTAACACCATTGCCTTCTGTACCGGGCAACCAAGCCGCGACAAATGCAGTCATGAGATCGAGTTGATCATTGATAACCAAAGGTCGTCCGGAGAGCAAAACCACTGCAACTTGTTCACAGTGTTGCGCGGTTTCTTTAAGCAAGGCAATATCCTCAGCGGATAAGTGGAGGTCTGCTTTGTCGCCCATCCCTTCAGCATACGGTTCTTCGGCGAAGACAACGATGCCCACCTTGAACTGTTCATCGGCTGAGAATTTACCATTCTTATTGTAGGTTAGCTGGCTTGGATCGGCGACTTGCGCTTGGATACCTTCCCAGATGGTTGTGCCGGCGGTGATTGGACCCGGCAAACCCTGCCATTCAATACTCCACCCGCCACATTGATAGCCAATATTGTCAGCGGCTTGACCCACGACAACTAAGCTCTCAATATCTTTGGCCAACGGTAAGAGATTGTCTTCGTTCTTCAACAAAACGGCAGATTTGCTAGCGGCAGTGCGGGCTAGGGCCCGATGTTCAGCACTGCCTAAGTCACTCATGAATTCCGGCTTGCCATACGGATAATCAAATAATCCGGTGGCAAATTTCGTGCGCAGAATCCGACTGACCGCATCATCGATGCGCGTCATAGGGACATCACCTTTTTCAACCGCTTCGGTTAGCGTTTTGATAAATCTCTTAAAATCAAATGGTGTCATAATCATATCGAGGCCAGCATTGATGGACTGGAGGACACAGGAATAAAAATCTGCATCAATCTGATCAATTGCACCCCAATCGGAAACGACAAACCCCATAAAGTCCATTTCGCCTTTTAACACGTCAGTGAGAAGATGTTTATGGGAGTGCAATTTGTGGCCATTCCAAGATGAGAATGACACCATGACTGAAAATACGCCTTCTTGTATCACTCCCCAATAGGGTGCTAGATGGATACGGCGTAGGGAATCTTCATCGAATTGGGCATCGCCCTGATCAATCTTGAAGTTGGGTGTGGCGGCTTGCCAGTTCACCTCAGATAACCACGGGAAATACTTAGTAGTGCCCCATGTGGTGCCGCCATCGGCAACAAAGTGTTTGGCACAGGCCATTGCTTGCGGGCGATCATCATATTTCTTTTGCACGCCGCGCATATAAGCCAAGCCTAATTCACCCACGAGTTCAGGATTATCGCTAAAGCCTTCGTAGGTCCGGCCCCAGCGAATATCCTGGGGAACCGACAAGGCCGGGGCAAAGGTCCATGTCACACTCGTGGCAAGCATTTCTTTGGTGGTAATTTCGCCGATTTTTTGCACAAGTTCAGCATCACGGCTGGCTCCAAGGCCAATATTGTGCGGGAACATCACGGCATCATGCACATTATTATGACCGTGCACCGCATCAACCCCATAGATAATGGGAATCTGTAAGCGGGTTTGCAGGGCCGCCTGTTGAAACGATTGCACCATATCTGTCCACGTTTGCGGACTGTTGGGTGTCGGATTACCGCCACCGCCACTTAGCACCGACCCTATAAAATATTCAGCAACTTCAGCAGGTGTGATGCTATTTTTTTCTACTTGTGTCATCTGGCCAATTTTTTCGGCAAGGGTCATTTGACTGAGTAAATCAGCCACGGCCCGTTCTACTTCTGCCGTAAAAAGGGTGGCGTTAATCGAATTTTGCATGTCTAAATTAAGTCCTATTTGTCAACACCGGTAATCACAATACCTTGAATAAAGACCCGTTGGGCCAAGAAGAAGATTGTTAAGGGCAAAATCATCGAAATCACCGAAGCGGCCAAGATGAGTTCCATATCCGAAGAATACAACCCATTGAATTCGGTTAACCCCACAGTAATCGGATTTTGTTCACGACTGCCCGCGAGATAAATTAATGGGCCAAAGAAATCATTCCAAGCAAAGAAGAAGTGGAACATGGCCACTGCTGTCAAAGCGGGTATCGATTGGGGCAAAATGATGGAGATAAATGTGCGAAAAGGTCCGGCCCCATCTACTTCAGCCGCTTCTTCCATTTCCCGTGGGATAGTCAAAAAATATTGACGTAGTAAGAAGACATTGTACGCATTGCCAAACATCTGCGGCACAATTAATGGATACCACGTGCCACCCCAATCCATGACGCGGACAAAGAAGGCATAAGTCGGTACTAAGGTCACAGCCGGTGGCAATATGATAGTAGACATCAACACCATAAACAAAGCATTACGAAATGGGAAACGAAATCGAGCAAAGCCATAGGCCACAAACGATGAAGCGACGAGTGTGCCGATCATCGTCACAAAAGCATACACGAGGGTATTCATTAACAGCCGTGGAAACTCAATTGTATCCCATGCTTTAGGATAGTTATCCCATTCAACTGATAACTCGTAGATAGGATCAAGTTTATAAGTGTTTATTCTGATCTCGATCAATTCTTGGTCAGGATTATTGACATCGATAAATGTACTTAGACCCGGTGTGCCGTCTGGCAAGTCGCGCCGTCTTTGAATGAGTGCCCACTCTTGTATGCCATCATCTGTTGGCACTTCATAAACCGGATAGGACTCCCATTCATATTCATATTGAACAATATCACTGGGTATTAGAGGCGAATTCGGTGCGGATGCTTGAGATTTAGTCTTGAGCGATGTCACTACCCCAAAGACCAAAGGCATAATATATATCGAGAGAATGATTAGTGCCCCCAAGGTAACGGCGGCGCTGTACAACAGATTGCGGCGTCGTTTGGCGACTTGATAGGTTGACATTTTTTTACGCGTCTGTTGATCCAAATTACGCGAATTAGCAATAGCAGACATTAGCGCGACTCTCCTGCGTAATAGACCCAAACGCGACTAGTAGCAAATAGAAACATTGTGATCAGCATGGTGACGATGAAAATCAACCATGCTAAGGCCGCACCGGTCCCCATATCTTGAAATCTAAAAGCTTGTTTATAAAAATGGACCATAAAGAAGAAAGTTGTTCCGTCCGGCTCACCATCGCCGTTTGTCAGAACCCACGGGACAATAAAATAATTAGCTAATCCCACCATACCGAGTACCAAGTTATAGAAAATAATAGGGGTCATCAAGGGAATGGTGACAGAGCGCATCCGGCGTAGCCAACTTGCACCGTCAATGGATGCCGCTTCATAAAGTTCAGTGGGTATATTCTGAAGGCCGGCCAGATTAATAAGGATGGTGTTACCAATACCCCACAAGCCAATCATGGTGTAAGCGATGTAGACAAGACTCGGATTTTCCATCCAACGGATACCGCCAGTAACACTTGTGGCTTCATAACCGGTGAAATATTCAATGCCCCGATTTACCCAACCTGACTGCTGATTGAGCACAGAATTCCAAATCAAGATAGCGGCGATTAAGGGAACCATCGTGGGTGCATAAAAAAGTGTTCTAAAAATATTAGGGGCAATAAGATGCTTAGAATTTAGCAAAACAGCTAACAGAAAAGCTGAAACCATGCTTAATGGCATTGAAATTGCGCCAAACAAAAAAGTAACTTTCATGCTTTCCCAAGTTTCCGCTTCCTCAAAGAGAACACGTCGCCAGATACCCAAACCCTCAAACGTTGCTTCGTCAGGTGCGGAAAGTGTAAAATCAAATGTTGAGAAGATCAGCGATACAATCATCGGCATGAGGTAGAA
>JBNLCD010000547.1:0-3931 GCA_050303635.1 Anaerolineae bacterium | reverse complement strand
ATGCAAGACCGTCCGTTGCCTGTTTTCGGTGATGGTGAACAAAGTCGTGGTTTCACGTATGTCAAAGATATTGCGCCAATTATGGCTCAAGCGCCCATCAATCCCGCCGCCCGCAATCAAATTTTCAATTTGGGCGCGGATACGCCGGTCACCATCAACCAATTGGCTCAAGAAATTGGTAAGGTAATGGGTGTTGAACCGCAAATGCGCTATTTGGAAGCCCGTCATGAAGTGGTCCATGCCTATGCGGTGCACACCAAGGTTCGCGACGCATTTGATATTTCAGATGAAGATGAAACAACATTGGCTCAAGGCCTCCAACAAATGTGGCCATGGGTTCAAGAACATGGTGCCCGTAAAACGCCGAAATTTGGCAACATCGAAGTTCCCAAGAATCTACCGAGTTACTGGCTCGAAGACTAAATTTGTCATAACCCATCAAGACCTCTGGGATGCTTTCTCGGAGGTTTTTTGATTCCGATTAGCGGGTGTCGTTGTAAAATCGTAGGTCAAAAATACCTGATATAGACACGCAGTTATGCGCTACAATAGACTACGCCTCTCAATTATGAAGACTGTTTTGAAGGATGGACTGCAATGCAGACCTTAGCCCTATGGACGAATCGTTTCAGCAAATTGCTGGTGATGATGCTTGTTTTGATCATTACGGTAACGGCCTGTAAGGATAGTCCCAATGAAATAGATGTTGATTTAGTCAACGAACAACCCACCCAACTTGATTCGCAAAGTGCGCAACAAGTCAGCAGTACGTTTTTGGATGCATGGAAAGGCAATGACTTTTCCACCATGTATGCCCTGATTAGCCCTAATGCGCGCGATGCCTTTTCCCAAGATCGTTTTGTGAGTATTTATACGGATGTCGATCAACTGATTACGATTGAAAGCTTGGACTATCAGATTAACAGTGTTTTGGTTGAAGGCACCACGGCCATTGTTGATTATGAAGTTAGTTTTGTGACACAATTGATGGGTAATTTTATTGACCCGCCGGCGGATGCAGTCGAAGCGCGTGTGATGCGCTTAATTACCACGCCGGAAGGGTGGCGCGTCGCGTGGTCACGCAGTGATATTTTTGCCGGCTGGGATAGTACATCTTACTTAAATATTGTGCGGACGCCATCGCAACGCGGGAATATTTATGACCGGAATGGCGCACCCTTGGTAGTCCAAAATGGGGTCGCTATTCAACTCTATTTGGTGCCCAATCGCATTCCCGATGCATTCGATTGTGTCGCGGTTTTAGCGGAAACCTTGCGGATTGATGAAGTCACACTTCTTGAAGAAATTAATAGTTATGCACCCGATGTTAGATTTTTCATTGGCGAAATCAGTCAAGATTCCATGACCGAAAATCAAGAGCGTCTGCAATCATCCTGTAATGTGGATACCGCGCCCCGCAGTACCCGTCAATATTATGAACGGGTCGCCCCGCACTTATTGGGCTATGTAGGTCAAATTCCGGCTGAACGCCGCGCCGAATATGAATCGCGCGGTTATTCACCGGATGCGTTGGTTGGTTTGGAAGGCGTTGAGCAGGCTTTTGAAGATGAACTCACCGGAACCATTGGTTTAAAACTGGTTCTGCAATCGAATGCGGGTTATGAGATTCGGACTATTGCTGAACGAGCGGCCACGCCCGGCCAGAGCGTTTACCTCACGATTGACCGTCAGCTTCAATTGGATTTGCAATGGCTTTTGGCCGATGCGTATTCATCAGCAACCAATACATGGGGACCCGGTTCACCCGGTGCGGCGGCAGTGGTGATGGATGTAAATACGGGCGAAATTCTAGCGATGGCCAGTTATCCAGATTATGACCCCGGCGTATTCAATCCCGATACACCCATTTTGAATCCAGAAGAACAAGTCGCTGAATATAGTTTAGATCCTGATCGTCCGCTGTTGAATCGGGCCACGCAAGGACGCTATCCCTTGGGATCGGTCTTCAAGATTTTCTCCAGTGTAGCTGGTTTGGATAGCGGGGTATGGTCACCGAGTAGAACGGTGAATTGTACGGGCACATGGTATGGGCAAAATTATGGGGCTGATCAGAAAACGGACTGGCTCACCACTGGCCACGGTGTTGTGAATGCGGAAAGCGCGCTCACGGGTTCCTGTAACCCATTTTTCTGGACATTAGGCGTCACGCTTAATCAAGCTGATCAGGATATCTTGCCCGATTATGTCATGGAATTTGGTTTCGGTTCAGCCCCACCGTTGCAAGGTATCCCAACCGATGCCGGCTTAATTCCCAATCCGCAATGGAAACTCGATAAATATGGTACGGACTGGACCAACGCAGATGCCGCGAATCTGGTGATTGGGCAAGGTGAAACCGCCGTTAATCCATTGCAGGTGGTTCGCGCTGTATCTGCCGTTGCCAATGGCGGCATGCTCTGGGATTCACTGGTGGTCCAAAAAGTGCAAATTATTGGTCAAGAACCTTCGCAAGTTTTTCAGCCAGACGGGCGTCTGCTGGATGTTGATCCCAATGTTTTGGCCCAAATCCGAACCGCCATGTGTCGCGTGACCTCCGATCCGGTGGTCGGGACCGCGAATTTTATTTTCAATAATGATTGGCGCGATATTATACAATATTCCATTGATGTATGTGGTAAAACGGGGACAGCCCAATCTGGTTATAATAAACCCCATGCGTGGTTTGCCGCCTATGCGCCCGCCGATAATCCCGAAATTGCGATTGTGGTTGTGGTGGAAAATTCGTGTGAAGGGTCGGAAGTGGCCGCACCGATTACGCGCCGTATCATCGAGAAATACTATCACCTCGATGAAAGTTATGGTTGGCCGCCTTTGTGGCAATATGGCTGTACGCAAATTGGCCCCACTTCTGGACCGTGATATTCAATTCGACATGACAAAAATCGATCCCCGGTAAATTTTATGACTGGGGATTTTTTTCGTCTCATCCTAAGCGGAAAAATACATAGATTTTTCCCTTCCAGTTGCATTGCTAGTTGGTCGTCCTGTACTTATAAACAGCCCAAAACGGTTTTCGGACTTGTGTTTACCAAGTGTGTTCTGCCAAACGGCTTAATAAGTCCGCTGGTACGGGGGCCCCCCGCTCACAGGGGTAGGTTTTTTATGGAAGGTTAAGTAGCCGCGGAGGCCAAGCCGCTACGGATTAAAATCCATAGCTAACAAACAGCGTCCTATAATGGACTTGGTCCGTCGCCCGTGGTGGTTTTAAACCCATTCATAGGGTGGTGCTTTTTAGCCCCGAATTTATTCGCGGGCGGTTGTCGGGCTAGAAGCATTGTCCCCAAATTGTGAGAAAGCCCTATTTGCGAGCAATCATTAAAAATCTGCACTACCAATCCATTTAAGCCTTAAACCTTGTCACCTGACACCTTAGTCTTGATGATGACTGATGTGTTGAACATAAGCCGCGAGTTGTTGATTTTGTTTGGCGATATTTTGGAGTTGCCGTTGCATATCAATCTGAGTTTGCGCCGTGGCTGATTGCGCATGCACTTCGTTGAAAGCCGTCATCTGTTGAGCCAAGTTAGTCAATTGTTGTTTAATACCCGTCAACTCAGCTTGAAGCGGATCACCGTATTTATTGTCAAAGACCATCGTAAATGATTTATCCAAATAAGCGACTGCCATTGCGGTAAACGTGGCCCCCACCATTTCAACGCCGAGACCTATCAAAATCTCTTTGGTATCCGCGCCTAAGCTACTCGCCAGAACAAAGCCCCCCACTTGATTTAGTAACAGAAACGCGACGGCAAAAATTTGAACTTTACGATAGAGGCTTAAACTTTGATAACGATTCATAACGGCTCCTCACTATAATAAATTTTGATCGATAGGCAAAACACAACGCGCTACTTTTATAATAAATTTTTGTTTATGCTTAAATTATCCGTTCCAGACAGTTGCCGAGGAA
>JBNLCD010000546.1:0-3944 GCA_050303635.1 Anaerolineae bacterium | reverse complement strand
ACCTTGCCCAAGGAATTAATGATTATTTCAAAGCCCAACGGCCACCGCGACCCCGTTGGATATATGGGGCGGGCGTTGTAGCGTTAATCCTAATTATTGGACTGATTACCGTTTTAATAAGCGGGCTAGATAGTAGCAACAAATCCTCAGAAACCCAGACTCCGTCATCCATTGCCAATGTGCCAGATGCTTCCGTAACTGACAGTGACTTGCCGACCACCATCAACACAGATACACCGCTACCCACAGCTATAGTTACATCAACCCCTCCGCCTGATGTGGAACTCATAACCTCAAATGACGACTGGGAAATTGTAACTCAAGACTTTGGTGGTGTGGAAATGGTACTGGTACCGGCGGGTTGTTTCATGATGGGCAGTACAGATGAACAGCTTGATTTTGCCGTATCTTTAGGCGCCCAACGCGGTGAGCTTTCCGCTGAACTACCATCCAATCAAATCTGTTTATACGAACCGTTTTGGGTTGATAAATACGAAGTAACCAATGCAGATTATGACTCAACGGGTTGCACACCTTGGTCTTCTGAAGCGAACCAACCTCGCAATTGTATCACTTGGTTCGATGCCAAAGATTTTTGCGAAAAGCGCGGTGCCCGTTTACCAACCGAAGCGGAATGGGAATATGCGGCCCGGGGTCCGGATAGCTTGATTTATCCTTGGGGCAATGATTTTGTGGGCAATAATGTGGTTTATGGGGAAAACCCCGATGACAGTTTAAGCCAAACAGCAGGTGTAGGCAGTAAGCCTGCAGGTGCCTCATGGATTGGTGCTCTAGATATGTCTGGCAATGTTTGGGAATGGACGAGTACGATTTATCAGAGTTATCCATATACTACAGATGATGGCCGTGAAGACATGGACGACACGGTTGCGAATCGGGTATTGCGCGGGGGTTCGTTCCTCAACCAATCAATTGACGCGCGGGCAACGGCTCGTTTTTGGGGCGCGCCAAATCTTGAGAGTTTCCTCAACGGTTTTCGGTGCGTTCGCTCGTTTGAATAATGGTGTTATGCTGGTTTCTGCTTGCAGTTTCTACCATGCATATTCAAGACAGCCTCATGCCGCGTATCATAACCCGATTTACAAACAATCTTTACTCATATAAATCCGACAAATCCGGGGCATTGCGGCCACTGCCATACTTAGTCGCAAAATAACGCATTTGCTTCTTCACAATGTCCTTCTGATTTTCGGGTTCCATCAATTCCACCAGAATTTGCACAAGGATTTTGTAGACGTCAATGGTTTGAATCGCCGCCATCCAGAACATGAACGGGTCTTGCATCGCTTGGGCTTGTTGCAGGCTTTGGACTGCCATTTCGAGCTTATTCGCGAATTTAGATTTCATGCGTTCAAAATAGACGGAGATATAGGGATAATCTTTAAGGCCATACGCCCCCAGATTGAAGAGTCCTTGCGCGTTATAGTTTAGATTTGGCAGGAGATAATTCCAGTCCTGCATCATTTCCATTTGACGCATGGCATCGGCTCCCTCAAAATCGTTGATATTCTTTTGCGTCAATGTAAAATGTTCATTGTTATCTTGGAGGGCATCATTCAACTTACCATAAGTTGAATTAACGCCATGCCAGGTGGTCTTAAGAATCCCACCACTATAAATCTCCTTACCCAGAAACTTAAACTCTTCATAGGTAATGGTTAGTGCCAAACCCAGCGCATTAGCCCGCGTGGCCCATGCTCCAACGGTTGCGTTTTTAGTGATTCGCGGTGCGAGCGTCCCAAATAGACTGAGACCACCCGTTGTTGTATCAACCATACCATCGATAGCTTGTTGCACATCCTTCGGATCCACCATCTTGGCAATGCCACCAATGACCTGAAAAACATCGGCCATTGGTACCGCCACTTTAGCAAAATCATCGGCAAAACCAATATATTTCGCGGCTTTGGCGGCTAAATCCTTATTCTTGGTAATAATGGCAATTCCGTGGAGCGTATAAGACGATAACGACACAATCTCGTTGACGGTACTGACACCAAATTTGAACAAATCCATGGATACGGATAAATGACCTGCCCGACTGCGTAACATTTCTGCTTTGAGTTCATTGACCCACCGACCCCGCATATCACTATCCGTGAATGTCAAAATCTTTTCGACGAGTGACAAGGCATGGGCCGACTTGGTAATCGCCGTCAAAGCATTTTCCTCACCCTTTAATAGACCGTCGGGCACTTCAGGAATACCATCTACACTGCGGCGCAGATCATTGAGATTGATGAACTGAAATTTTCTGAGATAGCCAGCATGTTGACGGGCGAGCTTAATACTGTCGAGCAATTCATTGGCTTGCGCCGCGCCTGCTGGATTCGCCATTTCGGCATCGAGTTGCTGGAGAAATGTTTCCGTCGAATAATTGTGCATGGCGGTCAGCGCTTGACCCGGCAAGTTCAGCATACCCGTGAACAGACTCGTCATACTTCCCAGCGGATCATCCATTACATTCCGCTGAGCTTGGCCATTCACCATCCGTTGCACATAGCGATTGCCGTGGGAACGTTGCATTTGTAACATCGGATGCATGCCTGCCTGATTTTGGGCGGCAGATGGTTTTGTTTTGGGTGATGTAATGGGGATGGGAGCTTCATTGTGTTTAGCTTTTTGGCGTTGTCGAGTCGCAATGCGGCGCATAACCAATCCTTGGCAATTTAGCGGTCAAAAACCTCCCTATTACCTTATTGGTTTTTCCCATACGCACACAATAGCCCCTATAGGCTATTTAGCTTTGCGGCACCCATTTAAAAGCCGCGCCATCTCGTTCAAATGTGCCAATGCTTGGAAAGGGAAAATGATAGGCGGCGGTTAATAAATTCTCTTCCACCGCGCGGGTTAAGATGCGTTCACGGGTTTCGCTGGCCATGTCGCGCTTCACATCGTAAATACTGGCCCATGTCATATTGCTCGCTTGAACCGTCGCCTGAATCGAATCCACCAAAAACAACAACTTGGCATCACCATCTTCGGCAATCAAACCCATATGCCCCAAAGTATGACCGGGTAACGCGACGGCTGTTAAACCGGGCACAATCGTTTCACCGTCATCAACCAGTGTCAACTTTTCGGCCATAACTGTGGTGCGTGCGGCCAACAATTCTTCCAAGCCCGGTCGACCGCCATGCGTATGATAATGTTCCCACTCTGCTTTACCCACGACATAACGCGCATTCGGAAACGTGATATCACCGGCTTCATTTAGAACTCCGCCAATATGATCAGGATGAAAATGCGTAATCATGACAATATCGATATCTTCAGCGTTCACACCCAAACTAGCTAACCCTTCAAGTAATTCCGTTGGTTTTACCCCTGTATCGACGACTATTTTGTGCTCGGCAGTCTGAATATAGGGAATGCTAAAGCCGCGTCGATACTCTTTGATTTGATGTTTATGCAAGTAGGCTTCAATGTGATCACGTTGGGCGGTGACCAGAAAATTATCAAGATAATCCGCAATTTCATCTTCAGAAAACCTATTTTCAGCGGCTTGAATAATATGACATGAAATCGACCCAATTTGAATTTGATGCGTGGCAACTGACATTCAATGAACCTTCCAATAGAATATATGTAATCTCTGCCCAGATTATCCAAAAAACAGATTAATTTGCCACTAAATACAAAAAGGCATCTTCAATACTGAAAATGCCTTCTCATCATATTGCTTATTCAAGCTAACTTATTCGATAGGTGGCGGCGCAATGTCATAGGTGGCATTTTGTCCGCCGATAATCGCGTTCATTTCGAGATTCAGGCTCAACACTTCAAATTCCATATTATCTGCGAGGCCTGCCAAAAAGCCTAAGTCGAGCGTCACATCCAGGATCAGATCAAAACCATAAATTTGCTGATCTTCCGGTGAAATATAGTAGCTAATGGTGAAGGTACCGGCATGGAGTTCGTCT
>JBNLCD010000545.1:0-3944 GCA_050303635.1 Anaerolineae bacterium | reverse complement strand
CACGAGTCTGACCTGATTTTACAAATTGGCTGGCCTATTTTAATGACCAATCTCATGCAATGGTATCAACCCCAACGAGCAGTTGCCATTAATGACAGTGTTCCACCGGGTACACCTATCACCGTTCGACCCATTATTGATGCCGAGGAAGTGAGCATTACGCGTCCTGATGGTGACCGGACCAACTATAAACTTGAAGAATCCATTGAAGTAAATTTTGCTGATACGAACCAGCTTGGTTTATATGAAATTGAAGTACGGCGCAATGGTAACGTGGTGCAACGCGATAGTTTTGCGGTCAATGTCTTTGATGACGATGAAAGCTATATTTTACCCGCCGATAGCCTCGCTATTACGCAATCTGATGGTCAAACCACCGTGCTTGATGGTGAAGGTGAAACCATTGGGCAACGCGAATGGTGGCATTATGTCGCGATTGTGGCGCTCTTGCTCTTGATGTTGGAATGGTGGTATTACCATCGCACCCGTAGCCAGGTTCGACGCCAAACCGCGCAAATGGCATATGGGATTCAACGCCCGACCAGCAAATCAACGCCGCGCCAATGGTGGCGTTTCTGGGCCAATAGTTAATCGAAATTTTGTGTAGAGCCACGGCATGCTGTGGCTACTCATTGAACGAATGAAGATGACAAGGTAAACATAGATGAGCTTACCGAGTTTTACAAATCCAAATGCGCTCTGGCTACTCGCCATCGTTTTGCCAATCTTTATCTGGATTGGTTTTCCGCGCATGCCCTATCGCCGTCGTCGTGATACCTCGGCGCTGATTATGCGTCTCCTCATTGTGACGCTGATCGTGATGAGCCTGTCTGGTCTAGAGATTCGCCAGAAAGCAGATAAGCTGGCCGTGGTGTTCTTAATCGATCACTCCGACAGTATGGATGCCAATGCGCGCTCTGATGCATTAGATTATGTCCAATCCGCACTCGATGAAATGGACCCGAATAATGATCAAGCGGCGGTTATTCTCTTTGGCTCGAATGCCTTGGTCGAAGAACCCATTAATGTCGCCCTCGACCTTTCCCAATTTGGTTCCGATGAAAATGTAATTCGCCTAAATACCGATTTAGCCGAGGCCATTCAACTGGGCTTAGCTTTGTTCCCCGCAGATACGGCCAAACGCATGGTTATCCTCAGCGATGGGATTGAAACAGTTGGAGATGCAGAGCGCGCCGCGCGTCTCGCTGAAGCAACAGGTGTCCAAATCGAATATGTACCTTATGCGCGCCAACGTTCACCCGAAATTTTGGTGAGCAACGTCTCCATTCCAACAAATGTCAGTCAGGGTGAGCCCTTTGATTTAGTGGTGACCATTGAGAGTGAAACAGACACCACGGCCACCTTGCGGGTCTTTTCCGGCGGTCGCCAAGATAGCCTCGATAATTCAGGTCGGGTCCTGATCTATGAACAAACCGATGTCGATATTGAGTCGGGGACGAGCCGATATGTGATTGGCCCTATTGAATGGAATAGTGTGGGTTTTCTTGACTTCCAAGTCCAAGTTGAACCCCAATCAATTGATGGTTTTTATCGTAATAATGAACTGTGGGCATTTACCCGAATTTCAGGTCAGCCACGTGTGCTGATGATTGCCCCCGATGAACTTGAAGTCGAATATTTACGGCCCGCACTGGAGGATTCCGGTCTCGTTATTGATTTCATGACGCCGGATGAGGTTCCGCTGGGCTTAGCACCCTTGACCGCCTATAGCAGTATTATTTTGGTTAATACCCCTGCGACTGATCTGCCGACTGATTTGATGGAATTGTTCCAGATTTATGTCAAAGATTTAGGCGGTGGGCTAGTTGTTGTGGGTGGCCCTGATAGTTACGGGGTGGGTGGTTATTTCGAGACACCTCTCGAAGAAACATTGCCTGTGGAAATGCGTATTCGTGACAAAGAACGCGTTCCCCAACTGACAATTGTCTTTGTGATTGACCGTTCTGGGTCAATGGAAATGCGCGGCACTAGTGGGGTGAGCAATCTCCAACTCGCGAAAGAAGCAGTTATCCGGTCATTTAATTTCCTGAACGATTATGATCGGGCGGGTGTTCTTTCCTTCGATACCCAAGCTTTCTGGGTTGTTGATATTCAAGAAATTGGTAATCCCCAGAATCGGGCCGATTTGCAAGCGTTGATTGGTTCTTTGCAACCCGGTGGCGGGACAGACATCTTTGGTGGTTTGAGTGCGGCAGATCGCACCTTGCCTGATGATCCGTCCGAATTGAAGCATATTATTTTGCTGACGGATGGTGGAGCCAATTCATCCGGTATTTTGCCACTGGTTAATCGGATGTATACCAACCACGATATTACAACATCGGTGGTGGCGGTGGGGGCCAATCATGAGCCGTGGCTAGCCCAAATTCCCCAACAAGGTGGCGGTAATTTCCACGTTACAACGAATATTGAAAATATCCCGACCATTTTTGCCGCAGAGACGGTGCTGGCAACCCGTTCTTATATTTTTGAAGATCCCTTTGTCCCTGCGTTAAATGCGCGTAGCCCGATTATGGACGGCATCACAACCGCACCATCCTTATATGGTTATGTCGCGACGACTGAAAAAGATACGGCAACGGTTATTTTAACCAGTCCTGAAGAAGATCCTATTTTAGCGACCTGGCAATATGGTTTAGGACGTTCTGTAGCGTTTACATCTGATGCCACCGCCCGTTGGGGTGTTGATTGGGTGAGTTGGGATAATTATCAACGTTTTTGGAATCAGACGGTACGTTGGACCATCACTGAAGGTAAAACAGACAATCTCGAAGCATGGGTGGAAGAACGCGGTGAAGAAGCGGTTTTGGTGGTTGATGCGCGTGATAATCGTGGTGATTATTTGAATGCGCTCGATTTAGATGCCGCTGTGGTTTTTCCCAACCGTACTTCTGAAGCGGTGAATCTTCACCAAGTTGCACCGGGTCGCTATGAAGCACCGTTTACCCCAACCACGGAAGGTGCCTATTTCATTCGGGTAGCAGGGGCGACCCGTCCGGATGCCGCCATTGATGAAACGGTTGCCCAAACAACCGGCTGGGTATTGAGTTATTCTGCCGAATATCGCCCGCGTGATCCCGATACCCGTTTCTTGGAACGGATTGCGGATATCACCCACGGGAGTTCGGTCGCGGATGACCCGGCTAGTGTTTTTGCGCATGATCTTGTTTATGAAGAATCTGCAACGCCAATTTGGCCGTGGTTACTTGTCTTGGCGGCCTTCTTATTCATTATGGATATCGCTATTCGTCGAATTGTTATCAATCGCAGTGATATCGATAAGCTTCGCCAACGGGTTTCTGAGACACTTGGTGGTAGTTCTGATTATGATGAAGTTCAAGTTTCTACGGTGATGAGTGGTTTGAAGCAAGCAAAACAACGAGCAGGCCAACCCTTAGAGGAAGAGCGCATGGCGGCGCAAGACTTGAAGAAGATTAAGAAATCATCAACAACACCTAACGCTCAACCGCAACGGCAACGAGGTCGCGCCAAGGCTACACCAGCGACAACTAATACTGAAGATGGCACTCTGGCATCCCGCCTTCTGAAGAAAAAACGTGACGACGAATAACGTCGAGCACCAACGCAGATAAAATCCCCTGTTGATTACTCGCTAACACAAACAGGGGATTTTTTTATCCTACTTCACCTAATCTTTAAGAAATTTTAAAAACAATTTATTTTGACAGTACGCGGAGTATTGGGTAGACTTTCAATCTTTTGAAGCGGCCAAATATTTGTCATATAATAGAATATGATGGGTATAAGCCATTTAAAAGACTATAGCCATATCACGTTGTATTTACTAATTTCCACAATGGAGTAATTTTATGTATAAACGTGGTTCTCTTGTTCTTTTACTTATCGTGGCAATGCTAATTACGGCTTTGCCGACGGCTCAAACTACCGCTCAAGAAACAGAA
>JBNLCD010000544.1:0-3947 GCA_050303635.1 Anaerolineae bacterium | reverse complement strand
GATTGAAGATGATCCGCTGATCATTGGTCCCACCACCCGCGCCCTCGAACGCGCTGGCTATGAAGTCGTCAGTGCGGAAGATGGCAAAACGGGCCTTGATTTGGCTGTGCGCGAGAATTTTGATCTCGTGTTGCTCGATATTATGTTGCCGGAAATGGAAGGCTGGGACGTCTGCCGCGAACTGCGCCAACATAGCATTGTGCCCGTGATTATGTTGACCGCTTTGGGGGAAGAAGTGGATCGCATTCTGGGCTTAGAACTTGGTGCCGATGACTTTATCACCAAACCCTTCAGCACTCGCGAACTTTTAGCGCGTATTAAAGCCACCTTGCGCCGCGTTGATTTTGAAGTGAAACATCGCGCGAATAATGTGAATACGGTGGACGTATCCGGGATCTCCATTAATTTGGATACCCGCCGCGCCTATAAAGATGAAGAAGAACTCGCCCTCCGTTACAAAGAATTTGAACTACTGGCGCTTCTCATGCTCCATGCGGGCGAAGTGGTTGATCGGGCCGAAATATTTGACAAAGTTTGGGGCACGGACTGGCTCGGGGATATGCGCACACTCGATGTACATATTCGCTGGCTCCGCGAAAAACTTGAAGATGACCCCAGTAATCCGGTACTCATCCAAACCATTCGTGGCGTGGGTTATCGCTTTGCCACAAGCTTGGGGTCAGAATGAAATTTAAATTTGGCATCAAAAGCCTCCGCACGCGTCTAATTGTTGCTTACCTCGGCCTGATTATTTTAGGCTTTGGTTTTGTGGCGGGTATTGCCGGACAACAAGTTTCCGAAGCGGTGCGTGATGAATACGAACGTCAATATCGCAACAATGCCGAAATTGTGAGCGAGGCGCTTGAGCGGCTTGTTTTTTCCTATTATGTCGGCGATGTCACATCGGACGAATTTGAAGATGTGGTGAGCCAATATGAAGAAGAGACCGGCGCGCAAATCGAGATATTCATTATTATTGAGGAACAACAAGCACCTAGCGAGCCGTCCCAATTTGACGATGGACGGCCACCCAAGCCCTCAGATCAATTACCCGACGAATTGAAGCAATTTTCTGAAGTCGAATCGGCCTCCCGCAATGAAGTAATCATTGATCGCCGCGAAGATGATTCCGGTGTGATGATGCTTTATACGGCGGCTCCCATTGACTCGCGCCAAGGACGATTGGGCTATGTGCAATTACGTATTCCGGCGAGTGACCTCAATCAAGAAATCTACAATCGTTGGGCTTTGCTGGCTTTAAGTGTCATCGTCGTGACATTAGTCGCTTTGCTAGCCAGTACGTGGCTGTCGATTTCATTGATTAAACCGCTTGCCACGCTTGAAAATTTTGCGCGGCAGTTAGCTGATGGAAATCTCTCCCATCGTGTCCCTGAATTAGGCACCACGGAATTGGATGAAGTGGGGCATTCCTTCAACGAGATGGCGACACAACTCGAAGCAATGATTGAAGAACAACGGGCTTTTGCCAGCAACACATCCCATGAATTGCGCACACCGCTCACCACCATGCGTTTGCGAACCGAGGCTCTCCTGCATGACTCTGATTTAGAAGATGGGGAGCGCCAACAATATATTGAAGAACTCGATACCGAATTAATCCGCATGTCGAGCCTCATTCAAGATTTGATTTTGCTCTCCCGCTTCGATGCCGGACGAGCCAGTTTAGGGCAAGAAGAAATTGATTTCTTCCGCTTTGCCCAAAGCACAACCAATTACTTGCAATCTAAAGCCGAAGAAAAGGAGATCAAGCTCAGTGTGAATATACCGGATGGGCAATCTGCTTCGGTGCAAGGCAGTCTCAACCATTTGTCGATTGTCTTTCGCAATATTGTCGATAACGCGCTGAAATATACGCCCGATGGTGGCCAAATAACATGGGATGTTCAAACCGACGACAACTGGATTATCAACACCATTAGCGATACGGGGCAAGGGATTGAGACAGATCATATCGAACATATCTTTGATCGTTTCTATCGTGAAGATAAAGCCCGTAGTCGCAAAATTCAGGGGACTGGTTTAGGTCTATCGCTGGTCAAAGCCATTGTGGATATCTATAAAGCTGAGATTTCCGTGTCAAGTGAGGGCAAAGATCAAGGCACGACAATCATCATCAAATGGCCAAAGATGAAGCGGGCAGTGGTTTAATCCGCTGTCCGGCTTCACCAACTTAAAATACACCATATCACTAAGTTTCGGAGTTACTTAGCGCATATGCTAAATCTTTCATGCTTTTTCTTAAAGAGTCTCATTTACTTTGGAAAACATACTGAAAGGTAATCTGAAATAATGTTAGCAAAACGATTCTCTCATAAAATTAGAAACACCATCCTGTTGATCATGATTCTGTCTGCCGTACTGGCTCTGCCTGCCAATATCACATCCGTCGCGGCCCAAGGCCCCGGCGGCGATCCCCCGTCAGGTGATCCGCCAGATGGACCGGATGGTGGCCCTCCCGGTGGTGGTGGCAGTGGAACAGTCGAGACAGGTACGGGCGCTTATATTTTGGTCGATGGCGAAGAACTCGACGCCGGCACTTATACCTCAACCAATGCCGATGAAAATGCCATTCGCGCGGAAGGTGACATCACCGCCACCCTCAATGATGTGATCGTTGAAAAGACGGACGGTTCAGCTTCAGATAATGACGCGTCCAGTTTCTACGGCCTCAATGCGGCGGTGCTGGCTTTGGACAACGCCACGTTGACCATCAACGGTGGTTCGATTACCGCCACAACTGAAGGCTCCAATGGTGTCTTTGCCTATGACGGGGCCACCATCTACATTAATGACACTGAAATTAACGTTTCAGGCGGCAATGCGGGCGGAATCGAAGTCGCGGGCGGTGGTACGCTGTATGCGACTAATCTCACCGTGAATGCCACTGTCAAAGCGGCTATTCGCAGTGATCGTGGCGGCGGTACCCTCGTGGTTGATGGCGGCACTTATACCACCAGCGGCAGTTCCGGTGCGCCCGCTATCTACAGCACCGCCGATATCACCGTTAGCAACGCCACTTTAATCTCGAATGATTCTGAAGCAGTCGTTGTTGAAGGGTTTAACTCGGTAACCCTCATTGATAGTGATGTCACGGGCAACATGGGCGGCACGTATGGCGAAGAAGGTGGCGAAAATATCCAAAATATCATGCTCTATCAAAGTATGTCCGGTGATGCTGAAGTGGGTACCAGCGTATTTACCATGACGGGCGGCTCACTCACCTCCCAAAATGGTGATATGTTCTATGTCACCAATACCAACAGCATTATCAATCTGAGTGATGTTGATTTGACCTTAGCCGATGGTACTTATCTGCTTTTGGTCGCAGGCAATAGTAGTTCGCGCGGCTGGGGAACTGAAGGCGCGAATGGTGGAACGGCTGAATTCAATCTGACCGAACAAACCATCTCAGGCGATATTATGGTTGATGAGATTTCCGAACTCACTCTGACCATTGCTGACAGTTCAAACTTCGCGGGTTCAATCAATGCCGATGGCACAACCGCCGCAAATCTCGCCGTGACGATTGATGATTCAAGTATGTGGACCCTCACCAGTGATAACTACATCACTGAATTCAATGGCAGTCTGGCCAATGTAGATTTAAATGGCTACACGCTGTATATCGCTGGCGTGGCAATGGCTGAGTAGGTGTCTGAAACTCGTATTAGCGACTAAAAATTTAGAGAACTATTTGGGGAGGTTTAGGGCAAAGCCTGAACCTCTCCGTTTTTTATTTTGACAACATCCTCTATAACAACCGTGTATATATTTCACTTGGAAAACCGCTCAAAACTTGCTTTGCTTCAGATGTGTAATTTGCCCGTCAAGTTGTTGTGTTACCTCCGTCCTCCTCACAGATTCAGGAATTACCACATTTCTACACCATACTCAGGATACATCAACTTACTGGATAGAAAATTAGG
>JBNLCD010000543.1:0-3958 GCA_050303635.1 Anaerolineae bacterium | reverse complement strand
GCTTCCCTTATGGTAGACAAGTCTATCATCCACCCACGCGGTTTCGTCCTCTGAATATTGAATGAGCCACCACAAACCTGCATCATTGTTATAGCCTATGCCTTCGTAGGTTTCAGGATGATAAATCGCTAACTTGGCGCTCCGTCCATTCCCCGGTCCAACACGCCCTGATACCCGATCCCCGGCTAAAGGCGTAATCAGGCAGGTAATTGATTCTTTGCGAATATAGGATACCTTGGGTGCGCTGGTAGCGCTTGCCTTGAAGGTGGTGGGGGTTATAGTGACTGTCGGGGTTGCGGTGTCAACGGGTGCTGTTTCAGTGAATGTTGGCGTGAAAGTATGAGTGGCGGTCGGGGTCGCGGTGACTGTTGCCGTTGCGGTGCTAAGCGGCGTGGGTGTACTGGTTTCGCGCACAATGGTAAAAATCACCGGATCAGACCGTACGCCATCCACCGTAACAATTAACTTGAGGACTAAGACATCATTTGCTTCAGCCAAAACTTGTTCTAAAGCAGGTAGCCATTCGGATGAATAGCGACTCATCAAGGCGCTACTATCGGCGACATCTTCCGGCGACCCTAAATCAACCACAGCTAAAACTTGGTCGTTTTCATCGCGGATTTCTAACTGAGCAGGACCCGCTAAACCACCCGCATGCGCCATAATTTGGTCAGGTAATTCACTGAGAATAAGCGGCTCACCCGGTAAGGGGCGATCAATCCACACTCTGGCCGGATTTTTAGCGACCGCCGTCACGGGCCCCGGTGTATTCGTTTCGGTTGGAGTGGGCGTTTCAGTTTCATCACAGGCTGTTAAAAACACCATTGCACCCATAATGATCCACAATAAAAGTATTCGTTTTGAAATTAAATACGCCACCCGTCCGCTCCTAATAGTTTATTTATAACACAGTCGCATTAAGAGTAGCGCATAGAGGCTTCTCTGCGCAACCAACGTCTGTTTTTATTGATAACCCTAAACTTTTTAGAACAACGTACAAGTGATCCTTACGGCATAAAGGTTTCTACCAGAAATTGTACATTTTTAATCCAGATATCTTTTAAATTCGATGCCGACACATCAATCAACTCATGTGTTTCATAATCCTTTACTGATAGATTTGTTATTAAATCAGCAATAATCTGATAAATATCTTCATCTTCTGCATCAATAAGCGATGGATCACTTGCATTCGCAAGAAGTTCTTGATAATAAGCCAATAACTTCAGTAGCCATTCACAATACAAACGATAAAATAATTCTTCAATCCGAACAGTTTCCAACGCCTTATTAGTTGTGCAGAGGGTAGCTAGCACTTCATCCCCCATTTTCAGAGCTATTGTGTCTTGCAGTCGAACAACTTCTTTCCATGAAACGTTTGCAAAATACTGATGCTTCGTTAGTTCTCCACAAACTGCTATAAGGCACCATGCAAAGGAATCGATAATATGTTCCCATGCTCTATGACGCTCGTAGACATAGATGATTTCAAAATCATCTACTTCTTCACCTATATTGAATATTTGAAGAGCAGAATATAAATGAAATGAAGCGAAATATAGTGTGTATACTTCTTCCATACCGTATCTCCAAATTTATCAAAATTGCGTTCTATCCAAATAATATAGTGTATTGCGAATATATTCCCATGCTCTGACCTCAATTGTTTATCCTCAATTATAATAGCAACGGAGGCATACACAGATGCCTCCCTACCAGTGAGGTTATTAATCAGCTCAATCAGCATCAATTTATAGAGCAAAATATAGAATAGGTTCTGGTTATACGCAAAAGCGTGACGGGTAACACGGTATCGTAGCCACTGGTAGGGAAAAATCTATGTATTTTTCCGTTGTTTGGGAGATATAAAAAAAAGCCTGCCTTATCATAAGGCAGGCTTAGCTATAGGAGGTCTTACAGAAGTATTCTGTTTCATTTTTTGCACGAGGATGACCCCGCCCAAAATGCATATCCCGCCGATGATTGCGCTCAGACCCGGTACTTCGCCCAGCCAAATCCATGCGATGCCTGATCCTAATACGGGGATGAGGTACAGGAAATTTGTGGTCAACGCAACGGGTGCTTTGGCTAGCGCATAACTCCATGACAAATAGGCAATCGACGTGGGGAAAATCCCCAAAAAGATAAGGGCAAGTGTGGCCGAAGTCGTTGCCTTAGGCAGGCTGTGTACTAGGTCTGGCACAAACATCAGCATAAAAATCGTGCCCGCCACAATCGTGTAGGTGGTAATCTCAAAGGGCGTATAACGTTTGAGAATTGGTTTTTGCAAAACGAAGAAGGTTGCCATCAAGCTTGCTGAACCTAAGCTAAACAAAACACCGGTATTTAAGATGACGGTACCGCCACTGCCTACGCTTAAGACAATGATGCCCATAATACTCATGCCAATTCCGAACCAGCCCCAACGCGATAAACGTTCATTAAAGAAGACAATGGCCAACAATGTTGAAAAAATGGGGGTAATTGCTGACATCATGCTGGTGAGACCCGCCGAAATGGTTTGCGCGCCCAAGGTATAACCAAAGGGGGCAAGGGTATACCCAAGGAAGCCCAAGAAGATAAATAGGGGAACATCACGCCAATGCGGTAGACGCATCCGGGTGAGAATTGCTAAAACAATAAGCAAGAAAGAGGCAATCAAAAAGCGCGAGGCCATGATCTGTGCAGGCGGGTAAGATTCTAGCGCAGTCTTGATTCCGGAAAAAGAAGATGACCAGAATACGACACTTAATAAAGTGGTTGAGACCGATTTGCTATTCTCTGTCATCAAACTTCCCTCTCTATTTGCAATCTCGAACGTTATAATGAATCATAGAGATAAATGGCTGACCTGAGAACCGATGACGCAAGTTAAATGTCGTTTTATTTTTGAGCTTAGAAATTATTTTGACCGTCTGACTTTCGAATCGAAAATGAGTGGGTAAATGGACCGTACCGATTGGCAAATTTTAGAAGCATTGCAGATTAATGCGCGGGCAACTTATGCGGAAATTGGGCGTCAGGTGGGGCTTACTGCGCCGGCTGTTGCGGAACGGGTGCGCAAGATGGAGCACGCCGGAATTATTCGGGGGTATCACCTTTCGATTGATTTGGAAAAACTCAATCGCCCCATTCACGCCATGATTCGGATGGGTATGGTGGAACGGAATGTCACTGGATTCAGAAAATTGATCGAGGATACGCCCGCCATTTTGGAATGTATTAAAGTGACCGGACAGGATGGCTATTTTATTAAAATAGCGGTGCGTTCCATGAGCGAATTACAAGTTCTGGTCGATAAACTCAGTCAATTCGCCCCGACAACAACTGCTCTGGTTCTAGAAAGTTTGATGCGCCAGCGTGTTGTCCGCGAGGATGACTAATTCACTCAAACTTACGAAGAGGTATCGTTTCGATAATGTGGACAGGTGTCGGATTCTCTAAACCATCTAAAATATGTTGATTAACATGGGGATAGAGTGGGGCGTCGGCAAATTCACTAAGCGGAAGCCACACCACCGCCGATTGATAGACATGGTCATAAACATCCGGGTTTTCCGGCATACAGGGGTTAGCATCATCCGCAATCTGACAGCGAAAGAAGAAATTGAGCGAATGTTTGCCATTGTGTTCAACTGTCATGTGCTCATACACAAAGAGCAGATCTTGGACTTCACCCGTAACCGTGGTTTCCTCAACTAGTTCGCGCTGAACCGCTTGTTGCAGGGTTTCACCATATTCAACTCCACCACCGGGCAAATTATAATGCAGAGCCTCATTGCCTTGATATTCAACCAGCAAGATTTTTTCATCCCGCACAATAACTGCACGGGCCGCAATCCGAATCCGTTGTTGCACCATATTAAAAACCCCTCTGCTAGTTGCTAACAAAGGGGTCCATTTTACAGATTGACAGAGATACTTACCAGCCCATCGTGCCGGCCCCACCTTTAAAAGG
>JBNLCD010000542.1:0-3972 GCA_050303635.1 Anaerolineae bacterium | reverse complement strand
TGACCGTGAAGCCAACCTCAAATACTCCTAAACCCAAAATGCGCAAGGTTTCTTCGCCTTCATTATAGGGCGGATTCCAGATGACTTTGGTCAGGATGCTTTCAGTGGTAAAGCCTAAGACGAGACCTGCGACGGCAAGGGTGGGCCATGTGATCGCATTGCGGCGCACCAGAAAATCGATCAGCAGGAAATAATGCAGACCGTAGAACATCCACACCATCACATCGCTGAAGATAATCGGCGTGGAGCCTGAAAATGATTCCGCGAATACGACACTAATCAGCGCCAGCATCCAATAAAATGCCCATTTTGAAAATCGCCGCATGGTTTTTCTCCTTGGTATGACTCTCACCCCCGCATAAGGGTGGGTTTTTATTTACGTCGCATCATAAGCGGAAAAATACACAGATTTTTCCCTACCAGTTGCCGCGTTACCGTGTAGCCCAAAACTTATAAACAACCCAAAACTGTTTTTCGGACTTGTGTTTACCAATTGTGTTCCGCCCAACGGATTAATGATCTCATTGGTAGGGGAGCATCTGTGTATGCTCCCGTGTCTAATAATCCGATTTAAGATAAACTTTTCCACATCACAATAATAAAACCTAACCCTGTAAGAAATTGAGGAATGTGGCCGTTATTCATCATTACCTCAACCATAAACAAAACGCCCTATCCGGCGTTAGTCATTCACGTCAATAATCGGCGTGATGCTCGTCAGTAAAAACTTATGACACCCGTCATGTCGAACCTACGCTAAAATTGAGAGTATGAACACAAACACACTCGAACCCGATTCAATTCGTATCTTTCGCTATTTTGCGATCTTCCAGTGGATTCTGGTTTTTCTAGCCTTATGCGGGGATGATACGCCGAATATTAGCTTTGGTCAGATTCAGATTTTTCCGACCACATTTTTGGTTCTCTATCTGGCTATACCACGTTGGTTGCGTTGGATGCGGGGTTGGTATTTACCGATTGCCCTTGCCGTCAATACCATTACACCGATGTTTAGCGTGTATGCCGCCGCGCCCAATGGCCCCGAACCCGGCGTGTTGATTATCTGGCTATTTGTGCCCTTCGTGCTGATTAGCGCCCAATATAAATTGCGACATATTATTTTATTTAATGTGTTCACCGTGGGCTTAGAAATTGGTCTCGCTTATCTGGCACAAGCTGATCGCGAAACGGTGGTGTCGGGCATCTTTATTCGGGTGTTGCTCTTTGGCATGGTGGGGTATATTGTCTTGCGGTTGATGGAAGCCCAACGCTTGCATCGGCACGAACTGGCGATTGCCAATGCCAAGTTAGTCGAATTCGCCTCCACCCAAGAACAATTAGTGGTCAGTCGCGAACGCAACCGCATGGCACGCGATTTACATGATGTCCTCGCCCATACCCTGACGGCTGTTTCAGTTCAACTCAATGCGCTCAAAATTTTGATTGAAACCGACCCCGACGCCGCCCAACAAACCTTGCAAACGCTCCAAAATTTGACGCATGAAGGCTTAACCGAAACCCGCAACGCGCTCCAAGCGTTGCGCAGTAATCCGGTCAAAGATATGGGGCTGAGTTTGGCGCTTAAAAATTTAGCGGTTGCCACCGCGGAACGTAAAGAATTACAACTCACGCTCGATTTACCACGGGATGACACGCTCTTGCCGATGCTCTATCAACAAAACATCTATCGGGTAGCAGAAGAAGCTCTTATCAATATTGTGCGCCATGCTGAAGCCAGCGCCTTGACGCTCAGTTTGAAAATTGGACGCGTCATCGAACTGATGATTCGGGATAATGGTGTGGGGTTTGACAGCCAAACGGCCCCGGATGGGCATTATGGGTTGGTGGGCATGCAGGAGCGGGCGCTGTTATGTCATGGTAAACTAACGATTGAAAGTGAAATCGGTCAGGGCACGACCATCCGCCTCATTATCGAAAGAGCAACAGCATGATTAATGTACTCATTGTGGACGACCAACACGTGATTTGCGAAGGTTTGCGCGTTATTTTGAACGCCGCGCCGAATCTAACCGTCCTCGGTGTGGCGCATGACGGTTTTCAGGCCTTGGAATTGGTGCAATCTATGCAACCTGATATTGTGCTGATGGATTTGAAAATGCCCAAGCTCAATGGCGTTCAAGCGACCCTACGCATTAAGGAACTCGCCACGCCACCACCTGTTTTGGTGTTGACCACTTATCATGATGACGAATGGGTGTTGGATGCGATTCAAGCCGGCGCATCAGGTTATCTGCTCAAGGATGCCGACCCGTCCACCATTATTTCGGCCATTGAAGCCACGGTTGCCGGCAAAGCCATTCTTGACCCTGAAATTGCGGGTAAAGTGTTGAATTTTGTACGCCAAGGTCCCTCGCCCGATGAAACCTTGCTCGCCGACTTAGCTCCGCGTGAAATCGAGATTCTAAAACGCATTGCCCAAGGGGCCACGAACTTTGAAATTGCCGAAGAATTGAGTTTGGCGGAAGGTACTGTCCGCAATTATGTGAGTGAATTGTTTAGCAAGTTAGGTGTGCATGACCGCACCCGGGCCGCCGCCCTCGCTTGGCAAGCGGGTATCGTTAAATAAAAGGTTAGATTTTCTTCACAAAAATGTTAAGAAGTATAAAGACCTCTTAATTTTCTCGCCAAAATTCCTATGAATGTTATAATTTTGCATAAGGTGGGAACTTATACATGCAAGGGAAACATAATGGCCAAGAAATCAAATTCGTTTCATGATTGGAAAGACGATTCAGGTTCCTCACGAGGAAATCTCCTGTTATTCGCACTGATTGTGTTGATCGTGGTCGCCATTGGGGCCGGGATTTATCTCAATCAAGATGCACTCCTAGGTAACGACGACAGCGGTGCTAAACCAACGGTTGAATCAGATGTTGCGGCATTAGATGAAAATGCAGATCAAAACGTGGATGAAGTCAGCGACGAAGATACTGCCACTGATGAAGACGTTCTCGATACAGCCGCTGATGCACCAGCCGAAGAAGATAGCGCGGCTGACACCGACATGGTGAGTGATGATAGTGCTGACGCTGACGATGAAGCCATGACGGCAGATTTCACGGCTGAGGATGATGACGCCGCTCTGAGCGATGCTGAAGCCGACACGGCCGATGATGAAGATGTTGAGGCTGACGAAGCCGCTGAAGAAGATGACAGCGAATTTGCGCCGAGCGGGAATGTCCAATTGATTGAAAACGTGCCCATGCGCGATATTTTGTCGATTTATGCATATCCCAATCCCAGCGTGAAATTGTTCTCGGTGCTAGAAAATTTTGCCCCCCATGCCGCCGGACGGTATGAAAACTGGGTCTATGTCTATTACTTCTACAGCGAAGTTGTGATGGATAATGATGGCGAAACGGTGCTCAATCGGAACAATGAATTGCGGGATGGTTGGGTTTCGCGGGGTCGTTTACAACTGACCGATGCTCAATTCAACTCCCTACGGATTCTCAATCCTGAGCGTTTACCCGCATTGCCGAATATTGAATATACGGAAGAAACCGCGTTGCCCTTCCTCGGTATGCGCGAAGTCGGCTCGAATGAAGAGATTCCAGACGCTGAAGCTCCTGAAGAAAATCCGGTCGAAGAGAATACGACCGAATAACGATTATTCGTCTAGTTTTAGAACAACCCCCAAGTGCTGAAATGATCTTATTTCGGCACTTTTTTTATGTTGATCAACGGTTGCTAAAAACGAACAAATGTTCTATCATTCTAACTATTGAATAGATTGTTTGTCGGAGAGGATTTGACCAATGTTTAACAAAATCAATGCCGTTGTTTTATTTGTGGATGATTTCGCTAAGACGTTGGAATTTTATAAGGATAAACTTGAGCTCCCCGTGATCCAGCAGGAGGAAAAATTCGCCGCATTCAAGATGTTCGAGCAGAATTTTGCTATTCAAGAGTTGGCGCAATCCGCAGATATGGTCGGGTTGACGCCGGCTG
>JBNLCD010000541.1:0-3982 GCA_050303635.1 Anaerolineae bacterium | reverse complement strand
GTTAGTTTGCCTAGCCTAATCTTAGCTTAAAATTCATTTTATGGCAGGCAAACCCCTAAATTGTGGGAGGCGCTAGTTTCTAACCTGATTCATTCCCTTTTTTGTAAAATAGGGAATACCCAAAAAAACTCTATAAAAGTTTTGGTCAAGCTTTTACAAAAGCTTGAAAATCCTTTTGGGTTTAGATACGGTCCAATTTTTCAACCGTGAGCTCATTCGGCGCGGCATCGCCTGTATTGAGGGTGTTTTTGGGTTCAAACAGCATGATGTGGACTTCTTCTTCAGCCACGGGACAATGTTCAACACCGTGTGGAATAATGACAAATTCCCCTTCATCGAGCCACATATCTTGATCACGGAATTTGATGAGCAAGCGCCCTTTTATGATCAAGAACATTTCATCTTCGTGATCGTGTTTATGCCATACAAACTCACCTTGCAATTTCGCTAACTTGACCGCCGATTCATTGATTTCGCCGACAATTTTCGGACTCCAATAATCATTGAATTGACCTAATTTCTCGGCGATATTCACTTTATTCAACATCACAAACTCCTCACCAAATAGGCAACCTGCTAAATAGTTCAACTGTTTGAGGATAGCAGACGAATGTTAAATCAATCTATAAATAGCGCAAAAAAATTGGTTTGCTAATCGGCGTAAGTGAGTATCCACGGTTGGTGCTTGATACTCTGGCGCGGATATTGCGTTAAATCGACGGTGGGGTCAATCAGGAGACGACTCGAACGTCCATTAAAACGCACATAAGTTTCCACCCGAATTTCGACATCGGCATAACCTTGTTTGCGATATTGGTCTTCGAGATAGTGGGCAAACTCCAGAATCATATCGGGTTGAAAATTCATCTGGTTTTCTTGAAATTGCGTCAAATAGTCATCGGGATAGGCATACCAAGTCCGGTTAGTGGCGGGATCATGGACTTTGAAAACGCTATAACCTGATGATTCAACCAGCATCACACGCCAGCCATAACGAAAACCTTCTTGTGTCCAGAGCGTGTTACCGGGATACAGATAGTGCCGAAAACTAATCCCGACTTGTGTCACAAAAAATAGCGTAAACAGCGCTAATCCCCAACGTGGAAGTTGCCAGTTAACAGATTGTGTTTCCGGCAGAGTAGATAATTTGAGCCAATCCGCTCGTTTGAACCAACTTAACACAAGGCGATAATCATCGGTGGTGAAGAAAATGAGCGTGCAAGCAATCATCACCCACGGAAAAACCCCAATCTGAAAAAGCAAATCCGTCATAATGTGGAAACCTAACACGGCCCCATAAGCTAACCAGCGTGTGCGCCACCAGAGTAGCCAACCCACAATGGTTAGGTCATAAAATGCCCCCGCCCAACTCATGACATAAGGGAACCAATCGGTGATGAAATATCGCCCGATAATTGGAAAGTCCGTATGCGCCCGCAACCAGATTTGCAGGGGTTGCGCGCCAAATAGCCAGTCATGATTCAGTTTGGCTACACCTGCCAGAAAATAGACCAACCCCAATTGCAATTGAATAATGCCAATGGTCCAGCGTGGGGTCCAATTTTGCCTGAGTTTAGGGAAAAACCAACTATCGAGCGCCCATTTTCGATTCACGGGCAAGAAAATCAAAACAAAACTCATCAACGAAACAAAATAATAGTGGTTGAGATAATACGCCTTGTCCAACAATTCAACATACGTAAATAGCAGGAAAAAACCAACTATCGCCACACGATAACCCAGCCCCAGAATAATCATCAGTGTCAAGCACACCAACGCGCCAAAGACAACATACATGCCGTCATCGGGCAGGGGTTTGATGAACGACAAGCCATAATAAGTAAAATGAAAAGGTGGGTTGATATAGAGTTCTTGCACCCACCCTTTGCGGATAAAGCGCACGGTGCTGTATAACATCAACAAGCCAAAGGCCATCCGAAAAATGGCCAATGGCAAAATTGATATCGATGTATCGAGATAGTGCTTGAAATTTGTTAGTTTAGTCGCCATCATTATCGGTGAAGGTCTGAACAATGCTCATTTCACTCAACGCGTCCGCGCGGAAAAAACGAACCAAAGTGTTGAGTTCCTCAATCGCCGTATTCACTTGATCGGGATTATTGACCACGGCATCTTCAAGCGGTTCATCAATCGCTTGGAGGGCTTCAATGCAGATGTCGATTTGCTGGTTAATGGCGGCGGCGAGCGATTCGCCTTCGTATTCCGCCTCCAAGAAATCGAGGTAATCAGCAAAGCTTTGGCCTTCGTGATCATCAAAATCGCCATTGAAAATGATTTTGAAACCTTCCAAATTGGCGATAATTTGCTCAATGGTCGAATCACTCCGCCACGCGCTGACTAAATCAGGGCGGGGATCACCGCCGGAGGTGGCACCCATGGGGCGTCCCAAGCGATAGTGTGGGAGATTTTCGAGTGAACCGCTCAACTCATTAATAACATCCCGTAAAGACATTTCTTCAAACGAAAGCGCTAATTGATCAGCGGTCGGTTCAGGGCCGAAATCTTCTGCTTCGGCTATCCAACCACTTTGAATTTCTTCAGCATTAGCTTGTAAATCAATGCCCAAACTCACCGCATATTGCAATTGACGCGGATTATCTTGGAGTGCGGCCAAGATTGTTTCATTATCGCCATCTACGGGGAAGATTAAGGTTTCTAATGTACCCAGTCCGCGTGCATTTGAGCCAATGCCACCCATAAATTCGGGCGTAAGATCATCTTCACCTGCCAGATAATCCGCAATTTTCTCTTCGTCGGGTGTGCTATTGACACGTCCATAAATAAACATCACGCGACCAATTCCCAAAATACTCATGTGTTCCCATGTGATGACTGTTTCGCGCCATGTGGCTTGAACCACTTCGAGATTTTCAAGCGTCGGGTCTTGTTCAAAACTGGCTAAATCAGTGTTCAACTCAACTGTTTGACCAACGAATTCAGTATTGAGATAGGGCATCGTGTCATGATAGAGCGTTTGCAAAATAGCCCAACGTTCAACAGCATGGGTGCCTTCATCTTGGGCTTCACTCGGTGCAAATGGTGCAAAAACTTCAATCAAAACACCCAGAAGAATGACCGCAAGAAGGCCAATCGTTATTTTGAATTTCATATATTATTTCCCCTCAGCTACAGTGATTGTAAAAAGGCAAGGAGCGCGGCGCGTTCATCGACAGATAACTCAAGGAAATAGTCGCGAGCAGATTGCGCTTCGCCGCCGTGCCAAATAATAGCTTCTTCTAAATTACGCGCTCGGCCATCATGCAAATAATAGGTATGGCCATTAACCGTTTCAAATAAACCAATGCCCCATAACGGCGGGGTGCGCCATTCGTGACCAGATGCTTGAAAATCAGGTCGATCATCGGCTAAACCATCGCCCATATCATGCAATAGCAAGTCTGTATACGGGTGAATGACTTGATTGGAGAAGACCGGCAGTGTGAGATGAATACCCGTTTCGAGTGTCGGAATATGGCAAGAACTACAGCCCGCCTCTTCAAAAATTTCGCGTCCCCGAATGACATCGGGATCATCATAATCGCGTTGCGCCGGTACGGCCAACGAACTCGAATAGATCACGACCTTGGCTAAATCATCATCGCTAATTTCGACATCGCCCCCGTGTGGCGCATTGACACAGTCAACTTGGACATCCGTGCAATGATCGTGTTGGAAGATGCCGGTCACAATACCGATATCGCCATTAAATGCTCCGGCGACTTGTTGTTGCACAGTCGGTTCGTTGGCCTTCCAGCCAAAACGACCGATAGCGGTCTGGTTGTTGTAAGCATCCCACACGTAATTCGGCCGTCCCGAAATGCCGTCACTGTTGGCGTCTGTTGGGTCAGCAAGGGCTAGCAATGCTTCTTCCGGCACGGCTTCGAGCAGGCCAAGACCGATCATCTGGTTGGCGACGCGCGGTGAGGTGAGCACTTCCGGGTGCATTTCGCCGTAAGCCAAA
>JBNLCD010000540.1:0-4010 GCA_050303635.1 Anaerolineae bacterium | reverse complement strand
ATTGTGAATCCATGTCACATGCTTATCGCCAATCCCTTGAATATCATGGGAACCATAGCCATTATTGAACAAGGTCGGGCATTGAATGGGCTCAAGACCCACAATTTTGCTTTCGGGGAAAACTTGCTTCATACGGTCACCGGCGGCAATCGTACCTGAACTACCCATCGCGCTCACAAAGGCGGCAATGCGGCCATTGCCGGTGCCTTCTTTCAAAAGCATGTCGGCCACATCAACGAGGGTATTTCCTGTGACATAATAATGGAAACGATAGTTCCCCATCACCTCAAATTGATTGAGAATCCGGACAGCGGGATCTTCACGGAGTTCCCACGTTTTATCGTAGATTTCTTTGACGTTGCTTTCGGAACCGGGTGTCCGAATAATTTTCGCGCCATAACTTTCAATCAGATCAAAGCGTTCCTTGCTCATTTCGGCAGGCAAAATAACGGTGCTATCACATCCCATGCGGGAACCAACCCACGCGCCACCAATGCCATAATTTCCGGTAGAGGGCCAGACCAGCTTATGTTTTTTGGAATCGACTTGACCAAAGAGTTCTTTTTCCACCAAAACAGAATAGGCCGCGCCCACTTTATGGCTACCCGTGGGAAACGGTTTACCATAGAGCATGACAATATTTGCTTTGACGCCCGTTAATTCCTTGGGAATTTCAATAACATAGGGACGATTATGGGTATCTTTCCACGTAATATTGAAGAGGTTAATGGGGTCGAGCGGGTCTTCATGTTTCATGCGGAGTGCCCGTTGACGTATTTCAGCGTCAATTTCGTTAGGATTCAGCATTTCTGCAAAGGTAGGGCCAATAATCATCATAACTCCAATAAATTACAAATTTTAGAATTCCGAGTATATATAGTAGTAATCTTAGCAGAGTTTAGGCCTGACGCAAACATATGGGTGTGCTTTAAGTATATTTAGGCAGGAAAACTAATAATTTCATACAAAAGTCATAATTTCCAGCTATTTTATGGCCAAAGAGCCACCCTGTTCCGGTGGCTCTCATTTATTATGCAATCACCCTAGGGAGTCCAATAGGTTTCAGTATCGGGACTGGCTACATACACATCAACTGGAATTTCGTTCTGTGCGAAGATCATTTCAGCCGGGGCATCATCGGCTGAGCAACCAAAAATAACAGGTGAATAACCCGGCGTACCAGACAATTGCAGGCAACGCAGGTGATAAGCTTCACCATCCATCGCTGTAAACTCGATATTATCTGCTGTATTTTCGGCGCGATGCAAATTCGGGGTTAAATAGCGTTGCGCTTGGGCTTTTAACTGTTGATACCACGGTTGATGATGGAGCACGCCCGGTGGATTGTCGAGAAATGTTCGCACAATATATGAGTTCTGCGGTGAGGTGTGTTTTTCTTTAGCACTCAATTGCGGCGCTATGGCTAAACTTTCATCTAAATAGAGATCAATGATACTCACGTCTTCAGTAGGCGGCAGTTCAACCTCAAATAATCGACTAAAAGCACCGTTTATTTTCTCTACTTTCAATTCAGGTGTCAAAAGCAGAGCGGGTACAGCGAGACTATCAAAAATATCATGTATGATTTGACGCGTGATATGCATATTGAGACCATTCAGGCGCTTTTCTTCGGGTAAATAATGGGCCGCCATCAACAATTGATTGGTTTCATCGATTGAGGCTTCTAAATAGTCAGCAATTTCTAAAACTGTGGGCCGTTGAGGCAATCTTTGAGTCCGCCCCGTCAATAAATTGCGATAGGCGCGATAGGGTCCGGTGGCAATTTCTTCTTGGGTAAAGCGCTTACCAAGCGGATGCGTTTTACCTGCCCACTCATCTTGGCGTAAATAGCGGAGCGCTTCTAATGCATCAATAAAATCTTGAATGACTGTATTGTGGGGGGATGTTTCAATTGACATGGCTACCCTTTAACTCCTTCAACAAACCGTTACTTCACCAAGATGTTCTCACGTCGCGAACTCTTACATAATCTCAAGGGGACAAACTGCTCGGATGTTACTTGCCTAACATCCGAGCAGTTTATTGCGCTACACGATGGTGTAGGTCTTATTCACGATTAGCCACTGGTCATTTTCCTTGAGCAAACCCAAGTAATCGACAAAATGTTTATCGAATAAAGGTGCTTCAACCTTAGCCAGTGCTTGATCATTGACGATATCCAAAAACAGAATATTGAACTTGTACGGTTCGTTCTCTGTTTGGGGTACGGCCCGTTCAGCGACTGCCGCCAACCATGCATCGCGTTCAAGTCGGATTCCATTGGCTTTTAACACGGTATCCGGATGAAAGACCTGGCGCAATTTGTCCACATCACCCTCATAGAGGCCATCGAAATAGGTTTCAATGACAGCGATAATCTGAGCGAAATCTGGCTTCGTCTTAAATTCGTGATTCATTTAGTCCTCCTTAGGAAAACGCGCTGTGGCATTGAGACCCCCGACACCCCAATCGGTGGTAGGGATCTCTTGCAGGATGACCCACGTAATTTCTGGATCTTTATGCAAAACCTCGGTAATCATGTCAGTTGATTTGGCGATGAGTGCATCTTTTTGCGCTTGGGTTACCGGCTCAGCGCCTGTGAATTGAATTGTGACAATGGGCATTTCGCATTCCTTTGCAGATAGGCTTATTTAGTCAGGGAGTACTTATTGACGGCCCACGCGATAGCCACCATCCACGGGATAGATAACACCTGTCGTATAGGTTGCATCGGCGATATGTAAAACTGCGGCGGTGGTTTCTGCCACTTCGCCAACCCGATTCAATGGATGAATACCTGCATAGTCATCGACATTGGCGTCGCCATGCAGTGGAGTCCGAATCACACCCGGTGCAACGGTATTGACCCGAATATTGTGGGGCGCGAGTTCTGCCGAAAGTGCCGTCGTCAATGCATGGATGCCACCTTTGCTGGCAATGGCGGAGCTAACCGGAAAACCAGTCATGCCATGATCTACGAGAACAGCGCCAATATTGATGATGGCACCCCCGGAGCCTTGGTCAATCATTTGCTTGACAGCGGCTTGGGATGTGAAATAGGTGCCTTTGAGGTTAATGTGAAAGAAGAGATCGAGATCATCTTCGGTGTTATCGAGGAATGGTTTGGCATAAAATACGCCGGCATTGTTGATTAACACATCGACGGAACCAAATTTTTCCACAGCTTGGGCGACGATGGTTTCGCCGGTGTGCTTATCGCCGACATCACCCGCAACGCCTAGTACGCGATTTGGTAGGTTCAATTTTTGGACAGCGTCATTTAATTTATCGGCATTACGACCATTGAGGACAATATTATCACCCTTGGCTAAGAAACCACGGGCCATGTCGAGCCCCATGCCACCATAACCACCGGTGATCAAAACTGTTTTAGCGTTAGACATTGCTACATCTCCTTATTATTGATTGGTTGAATGTCAATTACCTAATCAATTAAAGGAAAATGTGGGCAATGTCTCAATTGCTAAATAGCAATCAATTTAGAAAATGGCCACAATCGCGAGGAATTTTAGAACGTTCAGCGAGCCATTATTTGAACAAATAGCCGATGGAACGCGCAATCATTTCGTAACTGTGCTTACCATAACCACCCGCTAGCGTTGTCACAAGAGGAATACCCGCTTCGCGGAAGGTATCAAAAACATACTTATCGCGGTCATAAACACCATGCACCGAAACATTCATTTGTCCCAACAAATCATCTTCGTAAATGTCGTTTCCGGCCAGATAGAAGGCAATCGGCGGTTTCTTCGCGGCGGCGAGTGCTTTGGGTAGATGCGTTTTCAGCAAGTACATATAGGCATCGTCATGGCAACGCGTGGTAATTTTCACGGGATAATCAATGCGTTCTTCGGCAATTTTATCCTGAGGATAAATCGAGCCGTTATACATATCGAAAAGAAACACATCGCGGCGACGTTCAAAAATGCGCGCGTAACCGTTGCCTTGATGGGCATCTAAATCAATAACGAAGACTTGATGATCGTCGT
>JBNLCD010000539.1:0-4041 GCA_050303635.1 Anaerolineae bacterium | reverse complement strand
ACTGGCCGAGTTGAAGGCTAAATCATCTGCACTTACAAGGACTTGTTTCAGGGCAACTTCTTCACGCGTCAGGCGATCATAGGCATGGTAAACAACGCCCATACCGCCTTGCCCAATCTTATCCACGAGTTCATAGCGATTGCCAATAAACACCGGTCGAAGTGCCACGAGTTTTGTCCACATCAAGATTTAAAAAGAAGGTTGATATGCTGAGTATATAAGGTCAGCTTTTTTCCGCCACAAAAAAATTGTATGGATATGTATTTATTAAGATAACAATTACATCAAATTTCCGATAGAAAACCTCATTAAACATGGGGAAATCAACGTGGGAGTGGTATAGTCAAAGAACTTTTTTGTTGTAATTTGTTATGGTAATTTGAAGGAGTATTTAGAGTGGAATATAGACGTTTAGGTCAAGCGGGTACCAAAGTCAGTGTTTTGAGTTTGGGGGGCTGGACCACATTCGGGGGAAGTGTTCAAGAACAAGAAATTGCTGATGAAATTATTGTCCGCGCCTATGACGCTGGCATCAATTTTTTCGATATTGCCGATATTTATGCCAATGGTGCTTCTGAAGAAATGATGGGTAAGGTTCTGCAAAAATTCCCGCGCCATACCTTAGTTGTTTCATCTAAAGTCTTTTGGCCGATGAGTGATGATGTGAATGATCGCGGCTTGTCGCGCAAACACATCATGGAAAGCATTGATAAATCTCTAAAACGCATTGGTACAGATTATCTAGACATATATTTCTGCCATCGTTTTGACGAAGAAACCCCGCTTGAAGAAACAATTCGGGCGATGGATGATTTGGTTCATCAAGGCAAGATTCTCTATTGGGGGACTAGCGAATGGACCGGGGCGCAAATTCAAGAAGCCATTGATATTTGCGAAAAATATAATCTCTATAAACCCCAAGTTGAACAACCCCAGTACAATCTTTTGGAACGTGACAAAGTTGAAGACGATGTTATCCCGGTTGCCGCTGATGAGAACGGCATGGGATTGGTTATCTGGAGTCCGTTAGCGAGTGGTATTTTGACAGGCAAATATGATGATGGTATTCCAGAAGATAGTCGTTTAGGGCGTTTGGAATGGTTGCGTGAACGCACCATGAGTCAGGAAGACAGCCCGATTGAACAGGCCAAAGCTCTGAAACCTATTGCGGACGAACTTGGCGTAACACGTGCCCAATTAGCGCTAGCTTGGACGGTGCAACGTCCGGCTATTTCGAGTGCGATTACGGGGGCTACTAAGCTTTCCCAACTCGAAGATAATTTGGGGGCCCTTGAAATCAAACTTGATGATGATTTGATGACCCAACTCGACAAAATATTTAGCTAAATTGTGATCACACTGAGGGCGGGTGAAGTCGGCTTTGCCGGATGAAGTCGCCCTCAACCTCGAACCGTCTGTCCTCATTCGCGCTACTTTCCAGTACAATAGAAGACGAATTTTAGCTTCGACATCTAAAGGGAAACTTATGCTTATTACATTTGAGGGTTTGGACGGTAGCGGTAAAACAACACAAATCCATCTACTAACAGCCTATTTGCGTAATCAAGGTTACGACGTAATTTTGACCCGTGAACCGGGTGGTACAGCCATCGGTGACCAGATTCGCGAAGTTCTCCATAGCTTAAAAAATGCCGAGATGCATCCCCGTGCCGAGTTACTACTCTATACAGCATCACGTGCCCAACTCGTTGCGCAAGTGATGAAACCAAATCTTCAATCTGGGACAATTGTGCTCTGTGACCGTTTTATTGACTCCACATTAGCCTATCAAGGCTATGGGCATGGCCTCGATTTAGAGATTCTCCAAACTATTTTAGGGTTTGCCACAGATGGCACTAAGCCCGATTACACTATGTATCTTGATATCAGCGTGGAAGAAGGACTGCGTCGCCGGAAAAAAGCCGCCAGTCAGGGCGAAGAATGGAATCGTCTCGATGCCCTCGCTATTGAATTTCATCAACGGGTTCGCAATGGCTATCAAGCGCTTATTGCCGCTAATCCTGAACGGTGGTTGGTTGTAGATGCTCTTGGCACTGAAGCTGAAATCCAAGATCGTATTCGTCAGACGTTACTACCACATTTGCCTAAAAAATAAACACGTGGGAGAGCTCTAGCTTGGAAAGTCAAAGTTATACCATTCACCTGAGTGCTGACCAAGAAGGGTTACGGCAACTCTATGATTTTATAAGCGATGCCAGCCTTTTTTTTGATCTAGACGAAAAGACCCATTTTGAGATTGAACTAGCCACCGAAGAAGCCATTACCAATATTATTGATCATGCCTATCATGGTCAGGGTGGTGAAATCGTTGTCACAATGAGTTATTACAATGATGAAATTCGTATCATCATTCAGGATTGGGGTGACCCTATCAAAGATGATACGCTCCCTGACTATGATCATAGTCGTCCTGTTGCCGAGCGTATTAATGGTGGAATGGGCCTTCACTTCATGCGCAGTCTGATGGATAGTCTTAAATTTGATTCATCAGTTACGCATGGCACAATTTTGACCATGACTAAACATTTCAAAGCCGCACAAAAACCTACGGGCGTGCGGGATGAATTGGCAATGCTAGAAACCATTAGTCTCAGTCTATCCCGTGTGCATGATGTTGGTCACCTCCTGACTCTCATTGTTAACCGGTTGACCCAAGCTGTGTCCGCTGATCGAGGCACTCTCTATTTAATCGATAAACCCCAAGGTCAGATCTATTCTAAAATTCTGCAAGCCGGCGTCGATGAAATCAAAGAAATTCGTCTGAATATTGGCGAAGGTATTGCTGGCTATGTTGCTGAAACTGGTGAAACGGTTAATATCCGCTCTGTTAAAGACGATCCGCATTTTGCCGCCCAATTTGATCAAAAATCGGGTTACGAAACCCGTAATATGATTTGCACCCCCATGCGCAATGCTGAAAATGAAATTATCGGGGTTTTGCAGTTAATTAATAAAAAACGGGGACATTTCACGAACCGTGATGAAACACTCCTCCATGTATTAGCTTCCCAAGCCGCCATTGCCTATGAAAATGCCCGCTTAATCGAATCCGAAAAATCAAAACGCCAATTAGCCGATACCCTGCGCGAAGTCGCCGCGATTATCAATAGCAGTCTGGATCTTGAAGCCGTCCTCGACTCCATTTTGATTCAGCTCGAACGTGTTATTCCTTATAGCAATGCGTCTATTCTCCTCATGCAAGGTGAGCATTTTATCGTGAGTGCATCTCGTGGGATTAATGCGAATGCGGTTGTCAAACGGCCCATCTTCCGGATTGATGAGAGTGCAATCTTTGCCGATATGGTCGAGGAAGGTTATCTCATTATCCCCAATATCAAGGAGGATGAACGCTGGGTTCAGCTTGAATCAACGGACGAAATGCGCGCATTTTTGGGGTGTCTCCTTAATTATGGCGATCAAGTGATTGGCGAGCTAACTGTTATTCACATCGAAGAAGATTATTACACCGATGAGCATTCTGAAATCCTAACCACTTTTGCGAACCAAGCGTCCGCCGCGATTGAACGAGCACGTCTCCACAAAGAATCGATTCAACAAGCACGTCTTCGTCAAGAAGTTGAAACAGCCATTCATATCCAGAAGAGTCTCTTACCTGAAACAGTTCCGACTATAGATGGTTGGGAAATTGCGGCTCATTGGCACCCTGCGCGTGAAGTTGGTGGAGATTTTTATGATTTTATTGAACTCGAGGATGGGCGTCTTGGCTTTGTAATCGCGGATGTATCTGGCAAAGGTGTGCCTGCCGCGCTGTTTATGGCTCTGGCCCGCACTATTTTTCGCACATTAGCCACCGCCAATTTACCTGTTGATGAACTCATGTCTAAAGTCAATGACACGATTAAAGAAGATAATCGCGCGCGCCTCTTCGTCACATTGTTTTACGGTGTGCTAAATTTGGAAACAGGACAGTTTGATTGTGTCAGTGCTGGCCATAATCCGCCGATGCTCGTCAAAGATGAAGCCACCACTGTTTATGAACTCTCAACCGATGGCCCTGCA
>JBNLCD010000538.1:0-4055 GCA_050303635.1 Anaerolineae bacterium | reverse complement strand
AGACGCCACCGAGTGCGCGGACATGGTCGTAGGCGGCCTTGAGATATCCGTCAGGATAAACAACCTGCCCACCGACGCCCGAGATCGACTCGGCGATGAAGGCGGCCGCCCCACTTCCTGTCTTGGCCTCCACCGCATCGAGGCTAATGTAACCGTGGGCAATGAAGCTTCTTCAAATTTATTAGATAAACTGGGCTTTCAGCAAGAAGGCGTATGGCGCGATAAAGTCTTTAATCGAGGACACTTTGTAAGTTTGTGGCAATTTAGTCTGCTCGAATCTGAAATTTCATTCTAATTGTCAGAATACTGTCAATATTTTTGATAATACCTGATTCCACTTATCATTTAATCTCATGCTATACTTGGTGCAATTATTAACTTGTTGTGGGTGAAGTAATGGGTAATTCAGTTCCGGTCTATAAAGTCGTCTTGATCGGAGATGCTAATGTTGGCAAGACCAGTCTTGTCCGGCGCTATTGTGAAAATACATTTCGTGACACACGAGTTGAAACAATTGGCATCGACTTTCAAAGCCATACCGTGCAGATTAGTGAAGAAGAGGCTGTTTGCCTAGTGATTTGGGATGTGGCTGGGCAAGATCGCTTTAGTGGCTTTCGTGATCAATATTACACAGGCGCACTGGCTGTTGCGATGGTTTTTGACGTTACCCACCCACCAAGCTTAGAAGGTTTAGAAATCTGGCAACAAGAGGTCCAACGGGCTATTCCTGGTGTCCCTGTTTTAGTGGTCGCCAATAAATCCGATTTGGACATTGTTGTTAGCCCAGATCAGGCTGAAGCATGGGCTAGTCAACTTGGTTATCCTTTTGTCATGGTCAGCGCGAAAACAGGCGAAAATGTGGATGCTATGTTCATGCAATTAGCGCAAATGGCTCATCATCATTTACAAGATCTTGAGTCATTCAACTCACCCTTCTTATAAACAAACCAAAAAAAAACTTTGTAAATACTTTTTCTTTGTTATGGTATTAAGGTAAAAAATATGCCATAGTTATATTAATAATATGGTTAATTAGGCTTTTTTATGTAAATTTTGGGGTGAGCAATTGACTGATTACAATCCAGAATCAACATCACCTGATAATTATGACGATGATCAGTTATCGCCAATTCGTCCGCAATCTGACGATGAACATGATTCACGCCTCATGCCGACTATTCCAAAACCTTCTATTCCCACCAAGCGTCCCACTTCAGAGCTAACTGCGACTGAAGTTATTGATTCGACTGAAGGTCCAATTGAAAAGGCTGTTGAGGCAGTTGATCGTCTTCGCCAAAAAATGGCGGCAGTTGCTCAAGAATATGACGACGGTAAAATTAATCGTGCTCAGTTTGATGCCATTTATCAACGCTATCAAGAACAACGTCAGATTACGGAACGTCTAGTTGAACGCGATCCCGACACCGGTGCTTGGCGTTCTGTGGTAACGCCCGGCCACACCGGATTTTTGCGTGAGAAATATGAAGCTAAGGTTGAGTCCTACGCAATTTATCATTTGGATAGACAAGAACAAATTGTGCGGACTGGGCATATTCAAATTCCCGATCAACAGATTCTTCCTATTGTTGACCGCCTCAATAACGCAACGCAACGGAATACACAACCGCGCTCGGCTAATCGGATATTAGAAGATGAACGCTGGGTTTTATTCATTCCGGGTAAGTATTCTTTGGCCGTGGTTATCTTTTCACTTGAACCGGCGCAATCCCAAATTGAACATGTCCAAGATGTGCAAAACGATTTTGAACGAGCCAATAATCAACTGTTGCAACGTTCAGACTATGACTTGCAACAAATGGTCTTTCCACATCGGGCATTATTCGAACTATAGCCAGACTGACCTTGCACCAATGTCAACATCAGGCTATATTTCAACGTAGCATAAACAATAGCATTTTAAGGATGAGATCAAGCTCATGAGTGAAGTGTCTGCTGAATTATTAGAGATTTTACGTTGCCCAGTTGGTGTTCATATGGAAGGGGACGACCCCGGCCAACTTGAACTCGTTAAGGATGGCACCTGGCTTTTCTGCAAGGATTCGGGTTGCAATTATCCCATCAAAGATGGAATTCCCGTGATGTTGCCTGAAGTTGGCAAGAAGTATAAAGATAAGTCTCCTGACGAATTGCCAGCGGCTAACGACGCTGAAATCGACTAATCAAATATTGTGCGTTATATTGAATAAAGCGGGTGCAGACAACTGTACCCGTTTTTTTGAGGATGGTCTCTTATGCAAACTACCCTTTATGAACTCCCCCGAAGAACAAGTCTAAGTTTTAGGCGCGAAAACAACACTAATCCTTCATATAAGATCAACTTGTTGGCTTATGGTGGAACCCAGTTTCGTGATGAAACAATTGCAATCGAAGAAATTGAAAGCTTTTTAAACAAGGCCCCGGTTGTTTGGATCGATATTGAGGGCATTATCTCAGCGGATATCTTGTCCAGTCTTGAGCAAACTCTCAAGATTCAGCCTGCACATTTCAATCAAATTTTAAAAAATACAATTTATCCTTATTATCAAGCAAGCTCGCACTATCATTTGACAGCCTATCCCCAATATTTGTTAAATACAGGCAATCAAATCGCTACCTTGGTAATTTGCCGTGGTACAAATTTTTTGCTGAGCATCCATGATCAACCGATTGACGTCATTCCGGAAGTTCAGCAACTTGTCCGAGATAATCAGCATGACATTCAATCTAAATCGACTGACTATCTTGAATATGTCCTCAGCAATGCGGCTATGCAAACTTGCGCCGATTTAATCGAATCTTATGGTCAGCATTTTCAACAATTTGCTGATAATCCAAAGCAAATTGACACCCCTGCTTTTGATCACCTTTTTGATCAGGTACAACGCCTAAATGAACAATTTGTCTGGCCTGCCCGCTATGTAAATGATGAGTCAAATTTCAAAGCTGAGTGGGATGATTTCGACTTGACTGTGAATTATGTTATAGATGAAATGGCTCATCTGGAAACGCGGTTGATTACCCTTCAACAACGCCATAGTCGTAAAATTCAGCAACAACAGGCTTTCTTTTTGAAAATAATCACCGGACTGCTTGTTGCGATTGTGCTACTTCTGCTTATCATAATCATTGCTTAGCACGCATTCTTGAACCAAAGGTTTTAGCATATGCAATCTCGTTCGCCATTTAAACCTGATCAATCACTGGCTTCGACTAAAGATTTTCCTGTTATTCGTCGACAAGAGTGGCGCAAAGTGTTTTTGTTGACAGGCCTAATCATACTTGTAACAACTATTCCTTATCTTATTGGCTATTTTTTGCAGAATAAGGAGTGGGTTTTCAGTGGTTTCTTATTTGGCACTGAAGATGGGCAAGATTATTTGGGCCGCATTAGATTAGGGGGGCAAGGATTATGGGTTGTTAATTTTTTCTATACTTCTGAATCTCATGAAGGCATTCCATTATTATATTTTTTTTACCTGCTACCGGGACAAATATTAGGCGTATTTTTCCCAACTGAAACAATGGAATTTCGCAACGGTGCGATTATTACTTATCAGTTACTGCGTATTATAGGCATAATTCTATACACGGTTGTTGGGTATCGTTTCATTAGCTACTTTATTGCGAATAAGCATTGGCGATATATTGCATTCTTCCTTGTATTATTTGGAGGGGGATTTGGTTGGATTGCGCTTCTTGCAGGGAAACTTCCTCTCGAATTTTACGTCCCAGAAGCATTTTCTATCATAATTATAGCTGGGTTGCCTCATATTTTATTTACAAGATCAGTGACTTTTGCGGGGATACTTTTATTATTTAGAGCTTTACAGGGTGAGCAAAAAAAATGGTGGATTTGGTCAATTGGGGCTGGCTTATTGTGGTCACTAACAGTATTAGCTGTACCTTTATATCTAATAACATTATTTGTTGCCATTGTCATTTGGGGAGTCCTAAGCTGGTATCGGTGGCGTAGATTTCCTTTACAATTAACGATCCGAACTTCCGTTGCAGTGTTTTCAACGTTACCTATTTTATTATATTTACTCTATAGTTTT
>JBNLCD010000537.1:0-4057 GCA_050303635.1 Anaerolineae bacterium | reverse complement strand
CTTATAATATGGCAATTCAATATGACTATATGGGTGAGAAGCAGTTAGCCTATGAATATTGTACGCAAAGTCTAAATATCAAGCGCCAGATTGGTGATAAGGCAGGTGAAGCGCGCCGTCTCAGTATTTTAGCGGATTGGGATATAATTAACGGAAATCTTGAACGTGCTCAAAACTACCTGACGGAAAGTCATGTTATCTGTGAAGAACTTGGTGAACAAGCACGCCTTGTCTATACCCTCGTTATCGAAGGCTTTTTAAATCTAATTCGGCAAAATTTTTCCTCAGCCCAAACTATTCTAGAGAAAGTTTTAACTATTGCGGAAGCTGTCGAAGATTTTACCATGCTTTGGTCAGCTAAAGCTTATTTGGCAATGCTTTTTATGGCGCAAAATAAAATTGAGCGTGCCCGTCCTTATGTTGTTGAGATTGTCCGCATTCGTTCAGCTAAGAGTGATACCAATTGGCTATCATTGATTATCTATAGCCATTATCTTTGGCATCTTAAGGCGGCTGAAGATTGTCTTGATATACTGAGTGTCTTGCATAATCATGGCCAGACCCTTCGCGTTGAAAATCGTTATATCAAATATTTCCTGCAACCACTTATTGATGAAGTCCAAGAATATTTTGGTAAAGATGGATGGGAAGTTGCCTGTCACCATGCTCTGGGTAAGAATCTGGAACAGCTTCATGAAGAATTATTGCTGAATTTTGATTTATAGCTCATGTGATATTCTGTATTTAAATATATTTAGATGTTTTAAACGTTTATAATAGCTCATAATTTGTTTATTTTAACCAAATTAGACCATCCCATCTCTTGACAAGGTCGGGAAAGCTATGGCACACTGATTTCAAGAAATTTCACAACTCAATACGCCTTACCAACTTAAAGGCTATGAACAAGAACATGCGTAGTGCATGGCGCTCACATTCAGGGAGTTAGGGTCGATAGACTGCAAACCTTAACACGAGCTGACCAGCTACGGAATTCACTTGGGAGCCGGCTGTTGAACATTATCAGTAGACAGTTCCGTTTGTCCGCGTTAAGGACGGAATGAAGCGGTGTGCAAGATTTTTCCGCACACAAAAAGGGTGGTAACGCGGGTGCAAAATAGCAAATTCAAAGCACTCGTCCCTTCAGCATTGGAGATAATCCGGTGTTAAAGGGACGGGTGCTTTTTTATTTGGTCAAGGAGTGTCTGCAATGACCGATGACAAAGCACCAAATGACAAAACCATCTTCGACCATCCCGCCTTTGATTATGAAGGCGGGGCAAAAATGAAGGAATTTCGGGGCGGAGATGGCTGGTTACCCTATTTCGAGCGGTGGGTTGTCGTGATTTGGCTCTATGGATTGGGTTTGGTTGGACTTGACTGGCTCGATTTATTTAGCCGATTTACCCGTTTTTGGGTAGTCAGTGTCGGAATAGCTGTGGTTTTGGTGGGGATGCATGTGGCCTTTGTGCGCAGTGGCCGTCAAAACGCAGTGCTATACAAAGATCGTCAACGTCGCCGCTATTTAACAGGCGTCATCAGTACTCTGTGGATTTTGGTCTGGGTTGGATTGGTTTATGCGGTGTGGGGCTAACTCTCATACCAAGTGAATTCAAGAACGGACAGCATATAGGCTGTCTCTACATAAGCATTTTAAGCCGACAAGATTTTCGTAGGGACGAGATATATCTCGTCCGCCGAATCTGAAGAAACCCTTAGGTTCACAGATGATAGCAAAACAAGATTTGGCATTATTCAAATTTCATCAATCTAATGAGGAGTGTAGGAGCAATAATGCGCGAAAAATTAGAAGAAGTCTATAAAGAAGCTGAAGCCGCTCTCGAAGCGATCAAAGACTCCGAGAGTCTGCATCAATGGGAGATTAAATATCTGGGCAAGAAGGGTCTCGTCCCTCAAATGCTCCGTAAGACGGGTGAATTGCCCGGCGAAGAACGCGCCGATTTTGGGAAGCGCGGGAACGAAATCAAGAACTTGTTGGTTTCGGCGCACGAAAATCGTGAACAAGCGATTCGTGATCATGAATTAGCGGTTTCACTTGAAGAAGGTGGTCTCGATGTCACGATGTCAGGTCGCCCAACGAAGCGGGGACGGTTGCACCCCAGCACCCAAACCTTACGCCAAATTTATGATATTTGGGCGGAAATGGGTTTCCAAGTGTATCGGTCACGCGATATTGAAGACGATGATACGAACTTCACCCAATTGAATATTCCGCCGCACCATCCCGCGCGTGATATGTGGGATACCTTTTATACCAAGCAAGATGGCGTGATTTTGCGGACCCATACTTCACCGGGACAAATTCGGGCCATGTCTGATTTGGGTGATGATGGCGAAACCCCGATTCGGGTTATCTTGCCGGGGATGTGCTATCGCTATGAGCAAATTACGGCCCGAAGTGAAATTCAGTTCCATCAAGTTGAAGGTCTGGCCATTGGGCGCGGTATTCGCATGACGGATTTGAAGGGCACCATTAACGATTTTGCGCGCCGTCTCTATGGTGAAGGTACCCAAGTTCGCTATCGGGCCTCCTACTTCCCCTTCACTGAACCCAGCATGGAAGTGGATGTGCAATGTTTCCTCTGTCATGGCGATGGATGTAGCGTTTGTAAACACACCGGTTGGCTCGAAATTCTGGGATGCGGCATGGTGCATCCGACCGTTCTCCGCAATGGTGGTTATGACCCCGAAGTGTATAGTGGTTTTGCTTTCGGGATGGGGCCAGAACGCATTACGATGTTGAAATACGGTATCCAAGACATCCGTTATTTCTGGGGCAACGATTTACGTTTCTTGGAACAATTCTAACGAAGATATAGACAATGACCACAATATATAGTGGTCATACAGAGCATAAAACAAACCCAAATTGAGCGAGAGACAGGGGGAAAACCAATTATGTTAAAACGTGTAAACACTGTCCATCAACCTGAAAATCTAGAAGAAGCTGAACAGTTAGTCGATGCCGAAACACGCCCCTTATATGGCGGCGTAGCTTTGCATCGTGAAGCACCCGGTGATGTAACGGCTGTGATCAATTTAGAAAAATTGGGTCTCGATCAAGGACGCGTCGTGGATGGGCATATTGCCTTGGGTAGCATGATGACCCTCGAAAATGCACGACAAGCTTGTCTTGAGATTGCCAATGAATATCCGAATGCAGGCCTTTTGGCGGAGATGATTCGGCAAGAAGCCCCGCTCACGTTGCGTAACACCATGACGGTGGGCGATGTCTTGATTGAACGCAAAGCTAATTCGGTCGTTTTGACAGCCTTAACAGCGTTATCTGCTCTTGTACAGTTAAAAGCTGAGGCAGTGAATTTGACAGATTGGCTGGCCGCCGACGAAGAAAATGTCCGGCCGGCCCTCATTACCGAAATTCATATCCCGAAAGGTTCAGGTTCGGCGAAACATGCGTATCAAAAAGTTGCGCGTACGCCGGCTGATGATCCCATTGTGGGAGCCGTGGCTTATGTCGAACCGGGTGAAACTATTCGCGTGGCATTATGTGGTGTCGCGGAATATCCGGTCACGATTGATAATGTTACCGACGCTATTCAAAACAGCGAAGATTTACATAGTGCGCTTGAGGCCCTCGATGTCAATCCAGTGGGTGACCATTGGGGTAGTGCAGAATATCGCACGGCAATGGGTCGACTAATGGCGCATCGCGTTTTGCAACGTACGTTAGGCTAATATGAATCCCGGAATGGCGAATTTACTGGCGTTGTTGGAGGCTCATCCTGTCACTGATGCAAAAGAAGCACAAGATGTAGCCTTCATCCAAAAGCTAGCCAGTGAGAACTATATTTTGAGCCAAGATTGCCAAATTGGGCATGTGACTGGCTCAGCGCTGGTGGTCGATGTTGAAAATCAGCGGATCCTGTTGCACTTTCACAAAAAACTGAAACGCTGGTTGCAATTTGGTGGCCACATGAATGACGACGAACTCAATCCCGCCGAAACTGCCTATCGTGAAGCTGTCGAAGAATCGGGGTTAACAGATTTGGTGTGGTTGAGTGACCAAAATCAGCCA
>JBNLCD010000536.1:0-4059 GCA_050303635.1 Anaerolineae bacterium | reverse complement strand
AACCCTGCACCCAATCCACCGGATAAATGTCCGTGTCGGATTGGTCGCGCACAAAAAAATCGTCGAGAAGTTTTTGCGACGCGAAACTTTCCAGCCATGTGCTTTCAAATATAGCTGTTTTGAGCGTGGGGAAACGGCGACGTGTCGATTGATGAGTACGATCTGTGTTCAGAGTATGGGGACCCACAATGCCAATTTGGCTGTCTGAACTGAGCACATTGATTAACTGGGGAATGACATCATCGAGTACTTCAGTATCGGGATTGAGCAACATAAGATTTTGGCCCTGTGCTTGCGCCAAGCCGATAGTGTTGCCACGCACAAAGCCCACATTTTCACTTTTAGCAATCAATTTCACCCAAGGATATTGGGTTTGGAGCATTTCCACACTGCCATCATGGCTGGCTGAATCAACCACAATCACTTCCACCGTAGGGTCATCGGTTTCATTGTTCGTCACGATTTGTTGAGCTGAATTCATGAGGCGGATTGGCGATTGATAAACGCTATCCAAGCATGGTGCCAATAAATCAGCGACATTCCAGCTTACAATAATAATCGACAAATCGAGTGTTTCAGCCATATTTATCCTTTAGGTTCGGCAAAATTTACCAAAATTTTACACTTTTGATCTGCAAAATAACAGTTTGATAATATTTGTGTTGCATCATCGTAGGTGAACTCCATCCCTACCCAAACCCAAAATCAGCCCCATTGTCATCAATGCTAGGGCTGATTTTATTTTTAGTTTGTTGTCGAAGATTGCTAAGCAATCGTCTTGAGTTGATTCTTCATTTCAAGCGCGGCCAAAGCATAACCACCATTAGCCCCATCAACAAAATGAACCTGACGGCCAAAATAGTCAAAGATAATACAGGTGACAAGGCTATGACTTGATTTTTGGATGCCAAAGACCAGTTTGCCCTCTGAATTTTGAGCTTCAAGAAACTCACGGAGTAATTTGCTTTGGGCTTTGTTGCCTGAAATAATCATGCGCAAAGTATCGTCAAATTTTTCATTGTCTGTCGCCCCAACAAATACATCTTTATAAGTACCCCACTGCCCAACCTTGAACCACATCCCAATCTGGGCCTTCAAACTGCCCTTCAACATTTTGAGCAAGCGCCGAATATCCGTGGTTTGATGCACGACTTTAGCCTCATTCTTGAGATTAAAAGGGTTCATCACCAAATGCATGTTTTGAGTCGTAATCGGATGACGTTTGGCCAGATCCCCATAAATTTCTTCGATTCTACGAATGACCTCTTGATAGGTTGTGCGTTGTTCTACTTCATCTTCAGCTATCGCTTGCACCATCAGGCTAACCACTTCATCGTAAGGGCCACGAATAGAATTCCAACGACATTCAAAGCCTTGATAATTGGCCTCGCCGGGTACATCCGTCTGGAGGAGATAAGTATTCGTCTGAGCGGGATTTTTGAGCATACGCTCGGCTTCCGAAATGCCTCCGCCGGTGAAGATTGCTTGCTGAAAATTGAGTGACATTTTGAGTTTAGCGACGCGAATCGGGTGGCCACTGGCTAATACGTCCTGAACAGGGATCATACCAACCCGTAAGTCGAGCCTAAATTGATCTCGGGCCAGATGATGCGTAGCAATTAAGGCATCTCGCACTTCCGCTTCAACATCGGGTGGAATCAAAATAGTAGCGCCATCGCCCCCAAAAACGAAGGGAATATCATAGGGCACAATATTGAGGATAGCTGAAATGGAAGCCGCCGCAATAGAATTTACATCCTTATAGCGTCCAGCCTCAATGGCTTTAGTTGAGCCTGCTACATCTGTTAGCGCAATCAACCAATTGGTGGGCACATCGACATAGTGGCGGGTATCGGTTATCTGAGCAATATTGTCGATGGATTGAAGTTCGGTATAGAAATTATGATTTATTGTCATGAAATTAAAAATGCCTTAATCAATCATTTAATGGTTATTTTATACCTTATTTTAGCGAGAAAATCGTGAAAATGGCATAAAAACTCTATTTTAGGTTTAATTGAAACCTTTAAGAATCTATCAATATTCCATTTACATTTTCAGGATTTTGTAAGCTACGCTAAAATACAACCATACGCCGCCCTATTTATTTTGGAACAGAAAAAATATGACTCAAGATATTTTACGTGACATGCTCACCACGTCTTCATTATTTGCTAGTTTAGATCCCGGTGAGAAAGAACGTCTAGCTAAAACTATTCATTTAGTGACATTGCATGAGAATGAAATTTTGTTTAATGAAGGGGATAAAGGCCAACATTTTTATATCGTAGTGGATGGTACTGTTGAAATTGTGAAGAAGTTGAATACACCTGATGAATTTATCGTAGCTGTGCGCGATATGGGTGAAATTGTGGGGGAGATGAGCTTATTGAATAGCGGCGTGCGTACGGCCAGTGTCCGCGCGGCTGAAAAAACACGTCTTTTCAAACTTTCCCATCGTGAATTTTCAATTTTAATCGAGAAGCAACCGGATGTTGTTTTTGAAATTGTGCGGGTCTTGAGCAACCGCCTCAATCAAGCTCATGAACTGACTATTTATGAACTCCGCACTGCGAACGACCAACTCCGCCAAGCCAATGCCGAATTAAGTGAAGCCCAAACTCAAATTATTGAAAAAGAAAAGCTAGAACGTGAACTCCAAGTGGCGTACGAAATTCAGATGAGTATTTTGCCCAGTGAATTTCCAGAACTCGAGGGTTTTGATTTAGGTGCACAACTGGTTCCCGCGCGTACCGTGGGGGGCGATTTATTTGATTTTATTCCGTTGAATGACCATCAAGTCGGTGTGGTGATAGGCGATGTGAGTGATAAGGGGGTGCCTGCCGCGATTTTTATGGCCCAAGCACGGGCGTTACTCCATGCCGAAGCCAGTCGGGCTGTGTCGCCATCTCCGCATGAAGTCTTAGAGCGCGTTAATCAGTTATTGCTCAAAATGAATGCTAAAGAGTTATTTGTGACCGTAATTTACGGTGTGTTAGATAATCGCACCGGAGAATTCTTTTATTCACGCGCCGGCCATGATTTACCACTCTTATTATTACCAAATGGTGAAGTTGAAATTCCGCCGAAGGGCCGTGGGCAACTGCTAGGAATTTTGCCTGAAATTTTCTTGACGGAGCAGGTTATTCAACTTGAACCGGGGATGACTTTGTTATTGTATACCGATGGGGGAACAGATGTGCGCAGTCCTGAAGGGGTCACATTTGGGTTTGAGAATTTGGTGGAAACTTTTCGTGACTGTCACGGGTTAGATGCTCAGGACACCTGTAACCATATCCTGAAAATGCTAAATCGCTATCGTCAGCAAACCGCTCAATACGATGATGTAACATTGGTTGCGATTCATGCACAAGGATAATTGAACTATAGATTGTTATGGTAAAAATTTGGGTATTTTGTTGATGAAAATGAACAAAATGCCTAAGTTGCTTATTTTTATATCAGCCCCGATACTCTGTAAGCTAAATTCATTTTTCTAGTTTTGCACAATCCCATTGAGAGATTAATTTGTAAATGAGTGAAATCATTATTGAAGTGGATCACCTTAGTCTGGAACGAGATGGGCGGCAAGTTCTGCGGGATGTGAGCCTAACCGTCAAACAAGGTGAGGTTTTGGTCATTATTGGCCAAAGTGGGAGCGGCAAATCATCATTACTGCGCTGTCTCAATCGGCTTGAGGTTTTTCAAAGCGGCCAAATCTACTTTAAGGGCGAAGATATTGCCAATTTATCTGTGATCGAACTCCGCCAACAAATTGGTATGGTTTTCCAGAAGGGCGCGGTGTTCGAAGGGAGTGTGGCCGATAATATTGCCTATGGTCCGCGTTTACAACAAAAAGCGCTTTCCACGGAGAAAATTCTCGAACTCATGCAACAAGTCAGTCTCGAAGCCGAACTTATCAATCGCAATGCCCGAGACTTGAGTGGTGGCCAAGAACAACGTCTCGCGATTGCCCGCACATTGGCGAATCAGCCTGTCGTGCTTTTGTTAGATGAACCGACGAGTGCTCTCGACCCCATCGCGACTCATAAAGTCGAG
>JBNLCD010000535.1:0-4063 GCA_050303635.1 Anaerolineae bacterium | reverse complement strand
ACAGCTCGGTTTTGCTCATAAGACAATTTAGCCGCCATCGCCATCACCACGGGCACGCGCCCGTCATAACCATTGACAGGCACAGCCGTGTCATTTTTGACAGCATCCACAAATTCTTTCAATTCATTTTCATAAGCCGCCATGTAGCGTTCGAGGAAGAAATTCAGCGGTAAACTGCCCCGTTCCACCCGTGCGCCGCCACTAATCGTGACTGCATCTGGATATAAATTGTCACAGCGGGCACTGCCTTGGCTACCAAACGCTTCGACCCGTTGGTCATAGCCATAAACCGCTTTGCGGCTATTATCAATCGAACCCAATGCCCCATTGGCAAATTTGAGCGTAATCAACGCGGTGTCAATATCACCCGCTTGGCCGATGGCTTCATCAACTAAAACAGCCCCCGTGGCGATAATTTCTTCAACTTCGCCAAATAAAAAGCGGGCCATATCAAAATCATGAATGGTCATATCAAAGAAAATACCGCCCGAAACCTTGATATATTCAATCGGGGGTGGACCCGGATCACGACTCATAATATGCAGAATATGAGGTTCACCGATGGTACCGTCATCAATGGCTTGCTTAATGCGTTGGAAAGTCGGATCAAAGCGACGATTAAAGCCGATTTGCAGTTTAACGCCTGCTTTATCAACAGCCGCTAAAGCGGCATCAATTTTTCCTAAATCAGCCGCGATGGGTTTTTCGCAGAAAATATCTTTACCCGCTTCAGCCGCATCAATGATAAAGGATGCGTGGGTATCGGTTGAGGAGGCAATAATCACGGCCTCAACATCCGCATGATTAATAACATCCAGATGATTGTTAGAGACAAATGGAATCTGATAGGTATCCGCCAATTCTTGAGCCGCATCTTGATAATAATCCGCGACAGCCACCAATTCGGCATTCGGAATGGCTTGCACAATGGCTTGCGCATGGACTTTACCAATACGCCCTGCGCCAATTAAGCCTAATTTTGTTGTCATTGTTTTGTTTCTTACTCCGTGCACATTAAATATAGCTAAATATCTTCTTCTTCAATTTCGGCACTTCGTTGCAGAATTTCTGGCTTCAAGGGTGCCACCTTATTTTCATCTTCTGAGATATCTTCAACCTGTTCCACCAACTCCGCAACTGCATTATCTCCCGTAAATCCACGTAATTCGTGCTCAAGTTTGTCGAGCTCGTCACCACCGGACATCATGCGAATCATCTCTTGGCGTGATAATTCATCTTTGGTGAATGTGCCGAGTGTTTTACCCCGTTTCAAAATCGTGAACTTGTCGCCGATGGGATAAGCGTGATGCGGATTATGGGTAATGAAAATAACCCCAATACCACGGGCGCGAGCTTGGGCAACATAGCGCAGGACCGTGCCGGCTTGCTTCACACCGAGGGCGGAGGTGGGTTCGTCGAGAATAAGTACTTTGGCCCCAAAATAAACCGCGCGGGCAATGGCAACCGATTGGCGTTCCCCACCGGATAGTGTCCCCACTGTTTGATTGGGGTCACGAATATCAATGCCCATTTTGGCCATTTCTTCACGGGCAATGCGGTTAGCTTCCCGTGCGTTATAAACGGAGAAAGGTCCCCAACCAATTTTGGGTTCACTCCCCAGAAAGAAATTGCGGGCAATACTCATCAGTGGAATCATAGCCAGATCTTGATATACCGTCGCAATGCCCAGATCGAGAGCATCACGCGGGGTATTAAAGCTAACGGCTTTACCTTCAAAGAAATATTCGCCACTGCTCGGTTTATGCACACCCGAAAGGGCTTTAATCAGGGTGGATTTACCCGCCCCATTATCACCCAATAAGCACATAACTTCGCCAGCGTTAAGAGTCAACGAGACTTCGCTGAGCGCGATCACAGTCCCGAAATATTTGGTGATATTTTTGACTTCTAATAAGGGGGCACGCTCAGTCATATTATTTACTCTCCGTTGCACGCTTGCGGACAAAATTATTGATGAGAACGGCAACGATGATTAAACTGCCCAAAATAACGCGATCCCAATCGGAATTGATACCTGCGGCAGGCACCCCCTGCCTGACCATGCCATAAATTAAAGCACCGAGCATCGCTCCAATAGCCGAACCATACCCTCCAGTTAACAGCGTGCCCCCAATCACGGCGGCGGCAATAGCAAATAGTTCTTGGAGTTCCCCTGCAATCGAATTCGCGGAGCCAATCCCAAACATTTGAATGTGAGCCACTAACCATGCGGCGGCGGCCGTATTCATAAATAAGCCAATTTTGACGGAATTCACCGGCACGCCAACATTCCGCGCGGCATTTTGATCGCCACCCACGGCAAAGATCCAGTTACCGACCGGCGTCATTAAGAGGACCCATGTTGCCAAGGCGGCAACACCGAGCCACCACGCGATCGAAATATCAAATTCAACGATGGCTTGTACAGTCACGACCCGACCGCCCATCCCTTGGCGTGTTTTTTCAACAGTGGTTGACCACAGTGCTGAATCAAAAATTGGGCGCACTTTGTCCCAATTGCTGACATTATTGGGTAAGGCGCTAACTGTCGGCGCACCGGAAATGGCATTGGCGGCCACGATGGTGCCCCCGCGAATAATAAACAATGAGCCTAATGTAATAATAAAAGAAGGCAATTTGGTGCGGACGACAAGCAATCCATTGATAAAGCCCAAAGCGAGACATAATAGCAGAGAAAGAATAATCGAAACTTGTAAGGATACACCGTATTCTGTGGTAAATAGAGCCGTGGCGATGCCTGCAACCCCAATCATGGAGCCCAGTGATAAATCAAACTCACCCGAAATCATTAATAGCGAGACCGCAACAGCAAGAATACCTAATTCTGAAGCAGTTTCTAAGTAGAGTGACGTGCCTTCAATACCCGTAAATGTCTTGCCGGCGGTGAATGCAAAAACAATCCAAATAACAATCGTTCCCGCGGCGGCACCAAGTTCAGGTCGCCGCAGAAGCTGGGAAATAAAACTGCTCTGGCGAACACGTTCATCCGATTTGGATTCTGGTTGTGATGTTGTCATAAAAATAACCTCAAGTAAAAAACGGTACTATTTGATCAACTGGGGAATTATTTCTTGCGAAGACGGGAGACAACATGTGCCTCCCGTCTTGTTTAACCTAAACTACGATTTAGCGTGTTCCAGCGGCGCTTAAGTCAATAACACTGGCGGCTGTTTCTTGGGTTACAAAACCGGGACCAGTTTGAACAATCAAGCTACCGGGGGTGTTCAAGTTGCTAAGATACAGATACATATAGATGACGCTCAAATAACCTTGGGTATATTGTTGTTGATCAATCGCAAACAACATTTCGCCAGCGTCAATAGCTTCCAAAACTTCCGGTGAAAGGTCGAAGGTTGCCAAACCGACAACACCCAACAAACCTTCTTCACGAAGTGCTTGCAAAGCTGGAGCGGCACCCGTCGGACCTAAGGTGAAGACGCCATTGATGGTATCATCAGCACTTAGCGCGGCACGAATACGGTTAGTGGTTTCAGTTGCATTGGCCAATTCAACTTCCAAAACTTCAACGGTCCCACCATTTTCTTCCATAGCATCCGTGAACCCTTGGCAACGTAAGTCAAGCGCCACGTTCCCAACTTCTTGATTCACACATAAAGCATTGGTCACGCCTGCTTCAGCCATGCGCATCCCACCGCCATAGCCAGCTTCATATTCGGTTTGACCAACATGTGCAACGACGCCAAATTCAGCGGCCACATCACTCCCTGAGTTGATGGAGATCACCGGAATACCAGCGGCAATTGCATTAGCAATGCTTTCTTCAAGGGCGGTCGGATCGGGGATTGAAACGATTAAACCGTCGGGGTTGGTTGAAACGGCTGAATCAATGAGTTGTGACATTTGGACCATATCGAATGTTGCGGGAGCTTGATATTCAGTTTCCACACAATTCAGATCCATGTCAGCGGCATCCACCCCGTTTTTAACCACTGACCAGAACGGATCAGAGGCTTGACCGTGGGTGACGACAACAATGCGGTACGTGGTTTCACAGTCATCCTGCGCTTGCACAGTGCCAGCC
>JBNLCD010000534.1:0-4078 GCA_050303635.1 Anaerolineae bacterium | reverse complement strand
TAGAGCGGACGACCATTGAGGGTTACTTGAAAACTGCCGTCATCGCGCGCTAATGTGCTTAATTCGCCACTTACCCCAGCACCAGCGCCAAGTGCATCGTCAGCACTCGCCACAGTAAAAGGTGGCCAGAGTTCAGCACAATTGCTGACACAGTTACTCACACCGGCTTCATCGTTCGCGAAGGTATAAAGCGTCATGCCATTATTGGCAATGAGGATTGACCCTAAATCAGGATGATTGGCGACACGGATAGTATCTAAGGCAATCGCGAACCAAACATCACCGACACCATTCCCATTAACATCACCCGGTTGGGCATCTTCGCTGTAGAAATAGACGGGACGCCCGTTAAATGTTACTTGGAAAGTGCCATCATTGCGTTCAAGGGTGCCAAATTCACCAGCAATACCTTCAGATTGGATAGTTGCACCGTTTTCAACTAAGAAGGGTGGCCATAATTCAGCACAGTTACTGACACAGTTGCTCACGCCAACTTCATCATTCGCGAAGGTATAGAGTGTCATGCCATTACCCGCGACAAGAATTGATCCTAAATTCGCATTATCAGCTTTACTAACAATGCCGCCCTCGCCACCATCAGTCGCAGGCGGAGCCGTTTCGGTGTTATCTTCAACAGGTGCAGAAACTTCTAAACGCACGGAATACCAGACACCACCAGCGCCTTCACCATTGGCTTCACCGGGTTCATCATCAGTAATAAAGAAATAAACGGGTTTGCCATCATAGGTTAGTTGTAATGCGCCATCCGAACGAGTTGTGGTGCCAAGAACACCCGGAATCCCGTCTTGGGCGACTAAGGCTGTATCGGCGGTGACTAAATAAGGTGGCCAACTTCCGGCACAGTCACCTTCACAACTGCTAATACCATCTTTATCGTTGGCAAAGGTATAGAGGGTTAATTCATTACTTGCGGCTAAGATCGTTCCCAAATCAGCATTGGTTGTCATTTTGACAACTGGCTCATCGGCTTGAGCAAACGTAGGTATGATCCCAACCGTTAAGATTACAACAGCACAAAAATACGTTACTATAGATTTTAACATTCTGGCTCCTTATTTGTTGCTTGATAAGAAAACTGCTCACACTGCTTTCTTACGGCACTTTTAAGCGAGTCAGATGTTTTTCAATTGTCAAGAAATTGTTAAGATAATCGTTTCAACTTATCCAAAACAGTCTCATCAGTGAGATTAAGTAAATAATGTCGCTACGCTTGATGCAGGCTAAAACTAAAGGTTGTACCATGCTCAGGCGCACTTTCTACCAGGTGCGTCCTGATTGTGCTTCAACGATTTTTTTGGTAATAATTGAACTTAAGCGCTTAACATGACATGGATAAATTTGCTGTGTATAAGACATATTGCCTTATTTACTGTCTACCATCAAATGATAATCCGTCTCGGGCAGTGAAGATTATTACACCATGCAATAATCACAATTATTCAAAGCCATATCTATCTTTAGGGTTATATGTACAGTAGATAAAATTATATATAAATATAAGAGTTGTTTACATATTTTTATTTTAGGTTACAATCTGATTTTTGCTAGCCAATCTATCATATTTTTTCATAATCCTGAAAGCAAATTCATTATGATGAAGCGTCCTCTATGGTCGATATTTGCCCTTGTAGTTATTATTTTTTGGATCATTATGAGCATTTCCTCTATTCAAGGTGAGACTACTGATTTCCAAGTTTTCTTGCATGCAGGAAAAGGTGACTTTTCCAATGAAGGCTATTGGTTTTATTATCCGGCCTATACCCTGCCGTTCTTTTATATACTTGGCTATTTATCAAATATGCTATCGTACACCATTTGGATAATCCTAAATGCATTAGGCTTTTGGTATGCACAAAGGACATTTCGCATTCGTTCAGTCTGGTATTTGGTTAATTACTTGACATTAGCTAGTTTATCTTTAGGACAAGTCACGGGTCTTGTTATTGCAGGCGTAGCGATGGTTTATGTTGGGGTAAAACAAGATCGTCGACATTTAATTGGTGGGGGACTATTATTGGCTTTGGTCAAACCCCATTTGACAATTGTTGCGCTACTGATTCTATTATGGCCTTATCTTCGTGCAGACTATCAACGTGTGCGTTTTTTGATAATACCTGTCTTATTCTTCGTAATATCACTAATAATCTATGGTAATTGGCCATACATATGGTGGGAACGATTACAAAGTCATCCACCTACCTCCCTGCCCGGCAATACTGGTCATATTGAACTCTGGCAATGGATAGGTCCTATCGCATTTTTGTTGTGGTTCCTTCTACTATTACCTATATCCCAAGATACGCGTTTCAAATTGGCTTTACTAATACCATTTTTGGCAAATCCCTATGCACCATCTTACGATTTGTCACTTGCCTTTGTTGCCTTCCCAGAATTTGCCATTGTTGGGAATGTAGCGTTGCTAGTCAACTTAGCATTTGGGTCAAGTATTATGATAATTGTGTTATCGTTTGCCTTGAGTATGTTTCTTATTGCAGTATTATGGAATATATATATGCAACATAATCAGGATAGTAATGTCGTTCGAGTTGACAACACAAGCAACTTGAACGCGCAGATTTTTATTAAAGCTTTTAAAGAACTTTTAGCTACGATAGTTAGTATGGAATAGACACTACGCTTGATGCAGGCTAAAACTAAAGGTTGTACCATGCTCAGGCGCACTTTCCACCCAGATACGTCCTTCATGTGCTTCCACGAAGCGTTTGGCAATAGTTAACCCTAATCCAGTGCCGCGTCGCCCATCCTGATCAGGTCTACGCGATTTTTCTGCACGATAGAAGCTTTCAAAAATATAGGGTAAATGGTCGGGATCAATCGTTTTGCCCGGATTATGCACACTTACCAATATACATTCACCGGCGGGCTTGACTTCAACTGTCACGGTATCTCCCGTAGCAGTGTAGCGAATGGCATTATCAATCAAATTGTGGAGAACTTGTTGAATTTTCAATGTGTCGACAAGTACTTGACTCGCCGGGGCAGTTGTTTTAGCTTGCAAAGCGATACCATATTGCGCGGCATGTGGTTTGAGTGAACTAATGGTATCTTGAATAAGAACCTGTAAATCAATGGATTCGCGTTTGAGTTCCAATTGACCTGTATCAATCTGGGCGAGTTCAAAGAGATCATTAATGAGATGACTCAAATTCGTGATTTCATGCAAACAATTTTTGATATAACGATCATGAGTTTCTGCATCATCCACCACGCCATCATCAACCGCTTCTAACATAGCTCGCATGGCCGCCAATGGTGTGCGCAGATCATGGGAAACCCACGCAATCAAATCGCGACGGGTTTGATCAATCATGCGTTTTTGTTCATCGATTTTGGCTAAACTTTCCGTCATCCAATTAAATGTTTGGGATAGTTGAGCGATTTCATCACTGCCTTGGACATCTAAACGAGTGTCGAATTGACCTTGGGCAAGATTTTGCGCCGCACTCGATAAATTGGTAATGCGTTGAGTCAGATGAGAGGTAATGCTGACACCAAAACCTGTGGCGATCAGGCTCGCAAAAATAAGCAAAGCGGTGGTCAAGTAAAAATCGTGATCACTAATGAACATGAGGCGTGCTGTCACCCAGACATTAAAAACAATGAGTGTGGCTGTCAAAATGATGGTAACAGGTACAATCCAGCTCAAGCTGGGAAATCGAGCGAGCAGATTGAGGCGCTGAAAAAGATAGGCTATCCCCAAAGTGACCGCCGCCGTACCACCCATGAATAACACCAGTAGCTGAATATCACCAAACGGCGGATTCATAATCGATATGATAATTGCTAAAGCTAAGGCGAGAGCAAAAATTGAACTACTCACAATAAAAACAAATGGTGCACGTTGGGGGCTGAGCGTTAACTCCATAAGATTACTCCGCTTCAAACTTATAGCCGACACCCCACACGGTTTGAATGGGGTTGTTTAGATCTGGCGCGACATCACTAATTTTGTCACGTAAGCGTGATACATGGACCGTCACAGTGCTGGCATCGCCATAAAATTCATAGCCCCAGACTTTATTGAGCAGTTGTTCCC
>JBNLCD010000533.1:0-4095 GCA_050303635.1 Anaerolineae bacterium | reverse complement strand
GTTTAGCGTCGGCTTCCAGCGTAATCGAACGATAGGTGCGTCCCATCCGAAATAGAATTTGCGCCACACCAAAATTTAAGGCCGAAGCGAGCAGGGAAATAACCAGACCAATTTCGACATCTTCAACGGGTTGCGGATTAAATAAGCGTTGCACACTCGTCACGATGATACTCAACGCGGCCAACACAATCAGCGTACCTTCAACGCCGCTTGAAAAATATTCGGCTTTCCCGTGTCCATACATATGTTCATCATCGGGCGGACGAGTCGCTACCGAAATAGCAATCAGCGCCACCACCGCGGCCACTAGATTCACGACCGATTCAAGGGCATCCGACAAGAGCCCAATGGATCCCGTGAAAAAATAAGCGCTGGTTTTCAGGCCAATCGTCATCAGGGCGGCCAGAATGGAGAGCCAAGCAAATTTGGCAAGTTTCGGTGTATGCATGTTTTTCAGCAGATTTCTATATATTTAGTGGCTATTGGTTTCGGTCTGAAGTGCACCAGCTTGCCAGTGCAATTGGCGGAGCGTGGGGTTTTCAATCCCCAGCATATCATGGACTTGTTCACTAAATTTCGTCAACGAGCCGGTGGTGGCATAAATAGTTTGGCCCGTCGTGGTGCGATTGGTAAGGGCATTCGCTTTTTGGAGAACTCGCCCGACTTGACGCGAAACCGCCGGACTAGGATCGACAATCTCGACATGCGGTCCCACACATTTTTGCATCAACGGCGTCAAAAAGGGAAAATGCGTGCAACCCAAGACCAGTTGGTCAATTTCATTGGCTAATAAGGGGGCCAGCGATTCGCAGACCAAGGCTTGATCGGCTTCCGTAAATTCACCGCCGCGTTCCACCAAACTCACAAATTCAGGGCAGGCGCGGGTGAATACATCCACATCTTGCGCATAACGATCCACCAAGCTGGCATAAAGCCGACCTTGAAAGGTGGCGGATGTCGCGAGTACACCGATTTTTTGCCGCTTAGAGTTTTCCACAGCGGGTTTCACCGCCGGCTCTAATCCCACAAATTTGATCTGTGGGAAAATTTGGCGCAATGGCAATAACGATGCGGCACTCGCCGTATTGCACGCGATGACCACCAATTTCACAGGCCGTAAAATAGGATCATCTAAATCCGAATGGCCGCTGATGAAGAAACGCACAATGCCTTCCACAAAGGCTTGCACTTCTTCCAAGGTGCGCGGCCCATAGGGCACATTGGCCTGATCGCCCACAAAAATAATATCTTCGTGGGGAAACATCGCCTGCATTTCGCGCAAAATCGAGAATCCGCCTACCCCTGAATCCATAACCCCAATCGGCGCATTCCGAAATTGCGTTGAGGTTAAAATAGGTTCAATTGAAGATAGGGTAGGCAGTGTATCAGTCATAACTTAGACAAGCGCTTTCTTTTGTGCTTCAACACGACAGGTATCAACAAAAGCTTGAAACAGTTTTTGCATAGTCGGGTCCGTGGCCAACCATTCAGGATGCCATTGCACCCCTAAAAAGAAGGTGGCGTCCGGCACTTCGACTGCTTCAATAATACCATCTTCAGAACGCCCCGTCACCTTCAGTGGTGGCGCTAACTGATCAATCGCTTGATGATGCAAGCTGTTGACGCGCACTTTAGCAGTATCTAAAAATTGCGCCAATTTCGAATCGTTTTCCAGCGTCACATCATGAATGAGTTCACTCGGCGGAATGTCATCCGGTTGATCATGACTAATCGGGGTGCCGTTTTGGCTCGGAATATCGTGAATGAGGGTCCCGCCCAAAGCCACATTGATCACTTGATGCCCCCGACAAATACCTAATAAGGGTCGGTTATCTTCTAAGGACCATTTTGCCAGTGCAATTTCAGCAAGATCACGCGTGCGATCGACCCGCGATTCCAGCGGCGTAATATATTGTTGATAGTATTCCGGATGAACATCGCCGCCCCCCGGAATCAAGACACCATCGAGACGGTCATAAATTGCGCGCAAAACCTCTTCATCACCATTTTCAATTACATTCAAGGGGATGAGAACGGGTAAGCCACCAGCCCGCATCACTGCTTCAGAATAAGTCTTCGGTGTGTAATAGCGATACCCAAAGCGTTTATATTTGTCACCCACGGTGGTGAGGCCAATTAAGGGCTTCATATTTGTTCTCCAACGACACGGCGTTTGTGTTGAAACTTCAGTTTACGGTATCCCACTTTTTTAATGAGAGTCGACGTATAAGTCAAGAGGGGGAATTCACGCACCCAAAACCTTAACGGTGCGCGGGTTACACCGAACCAGAATCGCTTGTTGTTTTCAACTTACTTGCCAAGGCTACGGCATGCCGTAACCCTACGCAAAATTATTTATATAAAAACCATTAATCCGTAGCGACTTCGCCCATCGTCTGTTTGGCCTTTCGCAAAAAAAACACCCCTATGAGCTAACTCCTTCGCACCCTCGTGCCTCACAATGAACGGGAAACTCACCCCGCCAAGCACGATGATAGTGCGCTTTAGCGTACTTTAGTTTTTGCATAGACGCTGGTTTCAACCTGCGGCGTTTGAAATTGCTCTCCACAACGTGACTGATGCCGCGTAAAACATGCCGTAGCTTAACCATTCCCTAAATATCCAAACAAAAACGGGCGACAATCTGCCGCCCGCTGTTGGTTCGTTGCCGACTTGAAACTTAGTTACCTGCTACCATACCGTCGATTCGAGAAACCAAATTGCTCCAATCTTCGATATATTCGCCATTCAAAAAGACCGATGGCGTTGAACTGAGATTAGCATCACGGAAATCGCGCATACCATCCGCGACCCGATCACCTGTATCCCCATCGTTCATGCAGTCACCAAATTGATCCGCATCCATACCGATATCTTCCGCGGCTTTGTTCAGGCGGCGTTCATTAACACCCACCAGATCTTGCCAGTGGAACATAATATCGTGCATTTCCCAGAACATATCTTGATCTAAGGCACAATACCCTGCCCGCGCGGCAACATCGGCTGGAGTCCCGGCTGGAATATTATCCACCGGAACATAGACCACTTTTACTTGGCCGGTCCGCAAATGGGTTTGGAGCAAGCTGTCTACAATTGCTTCATGGAAGCTCTTGCAGGCATGACAGGTAAAGCTGGCAAATTCGCGGATTTCAATCGGCGCATTCGGGCTACCCAATTGTGGATAACCATCTGCGGTTACGCCTTGTTCGATATCCGCATATTTCGTGTCGTAGTCGTCAGTTAAAGGCGCATCAACTGGGCGGAAGCGATTGAAAAGGAACAACGCAATCACCACAACTGCAACTGTGCCCCCAATCATGAGCGCCATACGTTGTTGGCGTTTACGTGTTTGTGTTTGGATGCTTTTGCCTGAACCTGAGCGGCGACGGCGACGATTTGACATAAGTTATTTCTCCTTCAGTAAGTACTCACACATACCCTGTAGCAAATTTGACAAAGTATAGCGTAGGGCAATCTCCCCTGCGATAGCAAAATCTGGGTCTAACCAAAGTCTCATCAAAATTAACTTATCTTAATGGTCATCCCATCCTTTGGCATGCTGTCCGTCCACGCTGTGTTGTCCGGATTCCGTTGTTTTTAGGCACACATCCTTTTTTCACCTGACAAGCATATTATCTTACGGAAGGTTCATGCTATAATGCCGCAGGAATAATTTCGACTTGTAATCAATAAGGGCTAAAGTTTTGAGCGACACAGCGGTTTCAAAATCATCTCCAGATTTTATGTCAGTTGCACGCGGTCTCCTGCGCACAATGCGACCTCGTCAATGGGCCAAAAGTTTTCCGGTCTTGGCTGGGATTGTTTTTGACCAACAACTTTTGGATGGCAATGCCTTTATCCGTGTGATTGCGGCTTTCTGGCTGTTCTCCTTTACTGCGAGCACAGTCTATATCATCAACGACATCGTGGATATTGAACGGGATCGTTTGCATCCCAAGAAACAGTTGCATCAACGCCGATGAGCAGGCGCCATCGACGTCGTAGTCGCCGAACACAGCGACCCGCTCGCCTTTCTCGATCGCATCGGCAATCCGCCGAGCCGCAACGTCCATATCGCGCATCACGCTCGGATCC
>JBNLCD010000532.1:0-4140 GCA_050303635.1 Anaerolineae bacterium | reverse complement strand
AAATTGGTGAAGGATATGTCATTTTAGTTGGGATCACCCATACGGATACTGAAACAGAAGCGAAATGGCTGGCGAATAAAGTGGCTGGTCTGCGCGTGTTTCTCGATGATGATGACAAATTCAATCGCTCTCTATTGGATGTCGATGGCGAAGCGTTAGTGGTCTCACAGTTCACGCTCTATGGAGACGCTCGTAAAGGTCGCCGTCCCGGTTTTACCGATGCCGCTCCGCCACCTATTGCCGAACCACTTGTTGAAAAATTTACCCAATTTCTGCGTGAAGCTGGCGTACGTAAAGTCGATATGGGAATCTTCGGCGCCCACATGCACGTCAACATCCAAAACGACGGCCCTGTCACCATTATCATTGACCGCGACGCCGAAAGCTAAATTCCAAAGTTTTTTGGCGTTACCTTTTTTGCAAAAAAGGTGACAATCTTTTATTTTTTTTGTACTGCTATATTTTCGATAAACTAACAAAAAAGAGCAGACCACATTGACCTGCTCTTAATATATTCATCTCAAATTGAGCGAATAGCTGTAGCTCAAATTATTCGCTGAATTCGCCTTCAATGACGTCTTCGCCATCTTCGGGTTCACCAGCGCCGCCACCAAAGTCGCCGCCCATGTCACCCATATCAGCGGCACCTTGTTGTTCGTACATGCTGGAGCCAATTTGTTGCAAAGCCATGCCAAGGGCGTTGGTGGCATCCTTAATCATGTCCAAGTTGTCGCCTTCAAGGGCACTGCGGACATCTTCGATACGGGCTTCAACATCGCTCTTTATATCATCCGGCATCTTGTCACCAAATTCGCGGACGCTCTTTTCGGCGGCAAAGATTGTCGATTCAGCTTGATTGCGGACATCCACGCCTTCTTTCTTCGCGGCATCTTCTTCCGCGAATTTTTCGGCGTCTTCTACCATCTTTTCGATTTCAGCATCGCTCAAACCACTGCTCGCCGTGATCGTGATCTTTTGTTCACGGCCAGTTGCTTTGTCACGCGCACTTACGTTTAAAATACCGTCTGCATCAAGATCGAAGGTCACTTCAATTTGCGGAACGCCACGTGGTGCTGGCGGAATACCGTCCAAGATAAAGCGGCCCAAGCTCTTGTTATTAGTTGCCATCGGACGTTCACCTTGTAGAACGTGGATTTCTACTTGGGTTTGATTGTCACTGGCAGTACTGAAGACTTGGCCCTTCTTCGCCGGAATAGTCGTGTTACGTTCAATCAAGGCCGTGCTAACCCCACCGAGAGTTTCAATACTCAAGGTCAACGGAGTAACATCGAGCAAGAGCACGTCTTTAACTTCACCGCCGAGTACACCTGCTTGAATAGCGGCCCCAATAGCTACAACTTCGTCCGGATTCACACCCTTGTGCGGTTCCATGCCGAAGAATTCTTTCACAGCTTCTTGGATAGCGGGCATACGGGTCATACCACCCACCAAAACCACGTCATCAATTTCACTGACACTCACGCCAGCATCTTTCATGGCCTTCTTGACGGGTTCCATAGAACGCTTGATGAGGTCGCTTACCAAATCTTCCAACTTGGCGCGGGACAAGGTCATTTGCAAGTGCTTCGGACCATTGGCATCGGCGGTAATAAAGGGCAAGTTAATTTCAGCGGTAGTTGCTGAAGACAATTCTTTCTTAGCGTTTTCAGCGGCTTCCTTCAAACGTTGCAACGCTTGACGATCGCCACGCAAGTCAATCGCTTGATCTTTCTTGAATTCATCAGCAATCCAGTTGATGATGCGTTCATCGAAGTCGTCCCCACCAAGGAAGGTATCACCGTTGGTCGAGCGAACTTCAAAAACGCCATCGCCGACATCCAAGACAGAAATATCAAAGGTACCACCACCGAGGTCATAGACCGCAATAGTCTTGTCATCTTGGTTGCCGAGACCATAGGCCAAGGAAGCGGCGGTTGGTTCGTTAATAATCCGCAACACTTCTAAACCAGCAATACGGCCAGCATCTTTGGTAGCTTGACGTTGGGCATCATCAAAATAGGCTGGCACTGTAATAACGGCACGGTCAACGGTATCACCCAAATAAGCCTCAGCATCAGCCTTCAATTTTTGCAAAATCATCGCACTGATTTCTGGGGCGCTATAATCTTTTTCACCCATTTTCACGCGGACATCGCCGTTTGAGGCACTGGCCACAATATAAGGCACCAATTCTTTAGCGCGCTTTACTTGGGCATCATTTTCTTTACGGCCCATAAAACGTTTGACCGAGAAAATGGTGTTTTCGGGGTTCATAACCGCTTGGCGACGAGCACCTTGCCCGACCAAACGTTCATCTTGTTTACTCAAAGCCACAATAGATGGCGTTGTACGTGCACCTTCGCTGTTCGGGATGATGGTGGGTTCACCACCTTCCATGACAGCCATTGCACTATTTGTTGTTCCGAGGTCAATCCCAATGATTTTTCCCATGTTGCTATCTCTCCTTGTGAGAATTTTCTATAATTGCGTTTTGATTTCGTATAATGACAAATCTAGTTGGCGACGCGAACAATGGCTGGACGAACGCATTTGCCGTTCATCATATAGCCTTTTTGCAACACATCTAACACTGTGCCGCTTTCATATTCATCGGAATCTTCGCTTCCGATGGCATCGTGGAAGTTGTGATCAAAAGTCTCACCCAACGGATTAAGCACTTCCACCCCAAATGAATCGAGCAAATCGCTGAACTTCTTATTAATCAGTTCAAAGCCTTTGAGCCAATCATTTTCCCGCATATCTTCAGGAATATTGGTCCATGCTCGATCAAAGTCATCAACGACAGTTAAAAACTGCTTCACCGTATCGGCGACTACGACCGATCTCATTTCTGCTTTTTCGCGCTCAGTCCGCTTGCGGAAATTCATGAAATCTGCCCGCTCACGTTGCAACGCATCTTTGAATTCATTGACTTGGGCCAACGCAATATCTAAATCAGATTGAGACTCTTCCGCAGTAGCTACTTCTTCAACCTCTTCGGCTGTTTCCACAGCTTCTGTTGTGACTTCTTCGTCTTTCACCATTGTTTCTTCTTCCGAGTTTGTTTGTGTATCTTTATCTGTCATAGGCATGTGATTTGAAAACTATTCTATTTACCCTGAATTTATTGCTGATAGTTTACATAAGCAATCATAGATTATTGTAAAAAATCGTCATTCTGGCTATTAGAATGCCGTAAAAATTAGAAAATACAGAAAATTGCTTGCATTTTTGTGCATAAAAAATACATTTTGACGCATAATTAGAATAGTATTTTTTGTAATATTGGAACACAGATTGAGGCATAACGAATGGCCGTAGAATTAATACCAATGACGCCGGAAGCATTTGAAGCATATTTAGATTTCACAATACCCATCTATGCGGCTGAAAAAGTCCAAGCGGGTAATTTCAACAAAGAGAATTCGCTTGAACAAGCCCGTCAAGAATTTAAGACCATCTTACCTGATGGACTGGATACGCCGGACCATTATATGTTTTGTGTCTATGATGGGGATGTTGAGGTGGGTTATTTTTGGATTTGGGAACGCACTCAAGATGTAAAGAAAACAATCTGGATTTACGATATTGTGATTCATGAAGATTATCGCCGCAAAGGCTATGCCATGGCTACCTTTGAAGCACTTGAAGAATTTATGCGAGAAAATCTGACAGCACGACGTATTGGACTACATGTCTTTGGGCATAATCATGGCGCACAAGCGTTATATCAGAAACTTGGTTTTGAGATTACCAATATTATCATGGCCAAAGATATTGAAGCTTAAGCTATCTTAAGTCTCGGCATTGAGGACAACTTCTGAAATGCCATGCAGTGCAGTTTCTAAGGCTTTAGCATCCAACAGCGTGCCGCCTTCAGATGTGCCGTAATGACTAGGGATCACATACATTGGTTTGAGGCTTTTGACAAAATCCACGGTTTCCTGGATTGTCATTAGCCCTTCCTTTGCACTAACCGGCAAAATAGCAATATCACAGCGCAATTGCCGCAAATCAGGGACAAAATCTGTATCCCCCGCATAATAAATATCATATGAGTTCATCGCTACAACAAACCCAAGGTCTTCACGTGGGGCTGGATGATTGCCGTCGAGTGTATAAGCTGGCACAGCCTTGATA
>JBNLCD010000531.1:0-4141 GCA_050303635.1 Anaerolineae bacterium | reverse complement strand
AACCTGCTTTAAGCACCCGTTCTTTGTCGCCACCCATCGCATGGGCTGTCAGGGCGATGACGGGCACAGTTTTATATTCAGGCCTAGCCCGAAGCTGTTCAAGCATTTCCCAGCCGTTCATTTCAGGCATTGATAAATCCAGCAGAATTAAAGTGGGGGTAAATGTTTCTAGTATTTTGAGGCCTTCCACGCCATTTTTAGCGGTACGTACTTCGGCCCCGTGAAAACTCAACGCCACCTGGACAACTTGAATATTATCCATCTGATCATCGACAATGAGGACATGCCAATCTGATAGATCTTTTTTATTAGCACGCCTTTCTTCCCGATCTAAATGTCCGGTTTGCTTATGTTCCGTCATCGTCTTACTCTCTTCTCTCTAAACACTAGACTATGGTTTCACTAGTTTTGGTTGAAATGATCGGCAATGTCACCGTAAAGGTACTGCCTTCACCGAGGGTACTTGTCACGCGCACGGTACCGCCCATTGTGAGGACCAGTTTACGGACAATCGCCAGCCCTAAACCAGTGCCGCCATATTCGCGCGTCGAGCTATTATCGGCTTGATGAAATTCATTGAAGATAGTTTCTTGTTTGTGTGGCGCAATACCAATACCCGTATCGGCAACGATAAGCGCCCACGTCTCATTCGATTCTTTCTGGACATTAAACCGCACGGAGCCTTTTTCCGTGAACTTAAACGCATTCGCCAGCAGATTAACCACAATTTGGTGCAGACGTCCGGGGTCGCCAATCATAATACCGGGCAGACGTTTATCAACTTCCGCCACAAATTCTATTTTCTTCTCCTGCGCCAAGACTGAATTTTGCATCACAATGGCGTTCATCCAATCTTCAATGGCAAATTCTTCTTTGACGAGTTCAACCCGCCCCGCCTCGATTTTACTTAAATCCAGCACGTCATTAATCAATTTGAGCAAATGGCGCGCATTGGCAAGAATCCGTTCGCCGTATTCATATTGGTTGTCGCTTAAATCGCCGACCATGCCGGATAGCTGTAACTCGGTATACCCAATAATCGCATTGAGCGGGGTCCGCAATTCGTGGGACATGGTGGCTAAGAATAGGCTTTTCAGTTGGGTGGCTTCTTCGGCTTTGGTGCGCGCAATCTCAAGTTCGCGGTTCGTTTCTTTCAGCGCCGAAATATCATGCACACTCACAATGCGTCCGGTGATTTCTTGGCGCTTATTGACCAAATTTGAAATCCGTAGATTAAAACTGCGTTCGCGGCCATCAATGGTGGTCGTCACTTCAGTTTCAACATTGGTGGAATTCGCCAGTGCGGTTACTAATTGGCTATCTGTTGCGACGATATCGGCAATGGGTTGACCAATGGCCTGCTCTGCACTCTGTTTAATGAGGTTTGCAAAGGCTGAATTCACATCCACCACACGATTATTGGTGTCTAAAACCAGAATCCCATCGTCCATATTTTCAACAATAACATCGCGCGCTACGGGAATAATATCGACCAGATGTGAGCGATACAGCGTCCAGCCCACCGCCATCACGGAGATGGTAAAGGCCAACGAGGTGATGTCAACATAACTCGGCAGAGGACTCAACTGCAGGACATAAATAATATTGGCAATCCACGGGGCAAAAGCCGCCACCAAGAGCAGAAAAATATGACCGCGATAGAGATGTGGCGCTTTGATCATCGCCCGAATAAGCCAATAGACCCCCAGCACGAGCAGAACATAAGAATAGGCGGCGTGGAACCAAAATCCGGCGCCCGCCACAAGTTTGACATCAATAATCCCTTCATTTGTGAAGAGATATGTCTCAGTCCAAAATAAGCCGCCGTGCCCATTGGTGATAATCATGAGTTGCACGAGGATGGGTTCGATGGCGAAAAATTGAATGACGCGGCGATTAATCCAATGTTCGCGGCCCGTATAGGTAATGACAAAAACCAACCATGCCGCCGGAATGATGGTGATACCCAAATAAGTGATATTTAGCAGGATGGCTTTCGTCGTATAGTCGGTGAAGAGGATAAATATCCCGCTTCCCGCTGTCCAAAAAATCAAGCCAATCGCCATCGTAATTAACGCAGGTACGGCCGCATTATTGTGGCGGCGTGGCCATAATTTAATTGTTAGCCACAGTCCAAATAAACTCGCCGCAAAAATAGGGAGAACATATGAAGAATATTGCAGCATACATAAACCTCAATAAAAGATGCTTACCGATAATGAGTAAGGATAAAGGAATTACAGTTTAACAATATAGTCGTGTTTGTTTTTAGACGTTATCATTGCAAACTTGCCAACTTTACACATCAGATTTATCGTCAATTATGGCATATTTATTGTCATTTGAACGAATAGTAAGTCGATCTATAAAAAAAGCTTAATGGTTTAGGGTTCAAATTGACTTTTCTCATTAGCCAAAATCTCACGCAAAACCGCGCGCCGCGCCGCCCCACTCAAGACTTCGAGACGCCGCACACCCAAGGGATCAGCTTCTTCGCGGAGGATACGTAATTCTTCAGCAGTGGGAGGTTCGGTTTCGTGGACATCATCGGCGATCAAAATTTCAAAGCCTGTTTTGCGCTGAATACGTTTAATATCCACGCCGTGATGATACGTCAAAAGACGCATTTGCCCATTATGCCAATCAAATTCACCTAAATCTGTGACAAGCCAACGCGTTCCATGTCCCCGTTGGCGCGCTGGATGATGCCCCATTCCACTCAAAAAATCGAGTTGGGGGACAAAGATGGCGCGGGAATGCCGCGGCACATATAGATAAATGCGTTGGGAGGTAACCGTGACATCGGGAATGCCACCGGTGCCGGGTAAACGGAGACGGGGTCGTTCGTAGGTTTTGCCGATGGCGATATTATTGAAATTCCCGCCCGCATCGACTTGAGCCGGACGGAAAAATTCTTTCGGGTTGAGTGTCGGCAAAATATCGGCGGCAATAGCGGTAAAACCAAGTTGCATGGCCGCTTTACCAATCCATAAATCCTCAATCGCCGCCACGCTGAGCGGTGCCCAATCGAAGACCACGCCTTGCCCAATCGCTGAGGCAAAAACCGCATGGGGGGCATGGGTGCGTTTGGCCAGAATCAGGCCAGCGGCGGCCAATGGCGTCGCAAGACCTTGCGCTAAAAATTCACCATCTTCCACCTGACGTGAGATACAAACCACAATTTGCTCATCAATGGTAAAGGCTAGTTCGGACATTGGCACTGGCTCCTGACTGTTTTTGCGTGCAATTATGGCATGTTATACTCAGGATGGGTAATTTTAAGATGAAATTAGAGAATTTATCTAACAATATCCGTATGATTCACTAGGCAAAATGTGAGTAGTTAAATGGGTTTATCACACAAAGACTCTTTTCTTAATATTGCTGGCGGATTGCTTGGTCTTATTTTAGGTGTCGCGCTGGTAGTTATGGCGCTAGGTGGACTATGCGTATATGTAACTTTTTTCTATGAACCGAGTGGGTCCGACAATTTTGAAATAGAATATTCTGGTGTAATTGATGGCTCTATTGAGGGGCATGGCGACTATTATCCATGTGCACAATATTTCGGTTTTTTTGTACGCCAAGTAGAACTTGACAATGACAAATCTGATTATGGAAATAACCTTATAATTATTTCCATCCCCCTTATGCTAGAAGAAGGTACATATCCATATAAAGTTGGAGATGTTAATGTCACTACTTCCGCCACTAAATATTATCGTATTGGTGGAACTATCGATGAAATAAGTTTTGGGAGAGATGATATTACAAGTGGTTTTTTAGAAATCACCCATCTGACAACCAAGAAAATAACGGGGAATTTTGAAATAGAATACAATATTCGTGAAGACAAAGTTTCGGGAACTGTAAAAGTTAATGGGAAATTTGAAATCTATAATGATGGACACGGCTCTAGCTGTACTAACCCCTAGTACCTCTCGACTAAATTCACAGTCCTCAGCGTGAGATACAGACCACAATTTGCTCATCAATGGTAAAGGCTGGTTCGGACATTGGCACTGGCTCCTGACTGTTTTGATTAAGTATGCCATGTTATACTTAAGAAAGGTAATTTTGTGAGATTGTTTGGTAAAAAATGAGGCCACAACATGTTGTGGCCCTACGTGCCTAATCAATC
>JBNLCD010000530.1:0-4145 GCA_050303635.1 Anaerolineae bacterium | reverse complement strand
CCCGTTCACTGAGAATGGCAAAACTGGCGCGCGTGGTGCTGATGATGACTGGCAATAACACAGGCAAGAGCAAAATCGGTAAAAGCATTTCGCGGGCCCGGGCATGGACCGTCATGCTAGCGACCAAGGTCCCCGTAGTGGCAAAGCCTAAACAGCCTAGCACAACTACTAGAAACAATAGAGGGCGTAAGAGATTGATGTTGAATAAAATCGTCAGCAAGAACATCATCAAGAGCGCCACGGTCAGGGTGAATAAGAAATTGCCGAGCATTTTGCCATAAAACAAAGCGCTCCGATAAATGGGAGACAGCAAGAGTGCGTCTAGGCTCCCTTTATCTTGTTCCGCGGAGAGTGAACGTCCTAAACCCAAAATACCCGCATACGCAATGGTTACCCATAAAACACCGCCCACGGTGCTAATTTGGGCTTCACGATCGAGCTCAAGGGCAAACGAGAAAATAATCACTGACATAGCCGCAAAGAGCAACATGGCATTAATTAGTTCACGTGTCCGAGCTTCGGCGCGGAGATCTTTCCACGCAATTGTCATTACAGTTTTAAAATAAGGAGTACGCCATTGCATTTATTGTTTGGCCTCTATGGTGTCGGCGTAAATACGCGGTAAATCATTATCTGAAAATGCGGAAGTTTCGCCCCAATAACCAATTTTGCCTTTGCTTAAAATCGCAATATGACTCGCGTGGCTATAGGCTCGACGCAAATCGTGGGTCGTCATAATCGCTGTGCGGCCACCTTCACCAATTGCGGCGACTTCGTCCAATAAATTGTCCAATAACGCCGACGCCGTTTGATCTAACCCTGTGTAGGGTTCATCCAGCAACAAAATAGCGGGGTCATGGATAAGGGCGCGGGCAATCGCTAAGCGTTGGAGCATCCCGCGTGAAAAGGTGCGTACCAAATCTGTACCACGTTTTTCAAGTCCGACCATTTCGAGCATTTCAGGAACGCGCATTTCCAATTTTTCATCGGATAAATCGTATAGACGGCCAAAAAAACGTAGATTTTCTTCAGCAGTCAAATTGTCGTAGAGCAAGGGTAAATGGCTGACAATGCCTAGTTGCTTGCGAATAGCAAAGACTTCATCCGGTAAAGCCCAGCCGCCGATAGTGATAATTCCCGACGTAGGTTTACCCAAACCACTGAGAATACGCAATAGAGTCGATTTACCGGATCCGTTTGGCCCCAGCAAGGCTACAAATTGCCCACGCTCAATTTCTAAATCAATGCCACGTAAAACCGGAAAATAACCGAAAATCTTAGTCACTTTCTCGATTTTTATGGTAACAGTTTTCTTCTCGGTCATTGTTTAACTTTCTAAAGGCGGGACGTTCTGACGTCCCATCCACCATGCGACACCGCCAATAATGAGAGCCGCCACAACCCCCAGTAAAGCGATGAGAATATAAGCCGGATTCGAGCTATCTTCAGACTTGGCATCGGATGAACTCGTTTGACTAGGGCGTCCGCCTAAGGTGAAGATGAGATTGGCTTGACCGTTTTCATCCACACTAATCGGTGAAACTTGCTCATAGACATAATAAGTCACACCCTCAACTGTGACCGTTTCTTCACCTCGATCATAATAATTACTTTCGAGTTGAACGGCGGTCGTTGGCACCCAAATCGCTAAATTGGTGATATCGGTTGGGAAAACTTGGTGGATTATGGCTTGCGCTTCAAAGGGCAAGAAATAAATAAGACGGATATTGTGAGGAATACCCGGCAAGATTGGCGCGGTATCTTTCACGATGGGAATGGGTTGATTATCTTGAATGACATATCGTCCCGCTTCATTCGCTCCCGGATTAACAGGCGCAACTTGGAAGGCACCCACCGGTAACTCAAGTGAATAGCTTGATTCGTCACCGTAAATGATGTGATCACTGACATTCAGAATATTGATATCGAGTAATATTTCTAAACCCAAGCCTTCGATTTTATCAAAATTGATAATCATCGTGCCCTCAATAATCCGAATTTGGCCCGCATTCACACTGGTTGATGTATCATAAACAACCAGTTCAATCGCGCCCATTTCACTCGCGGTGACAGGTTCACTAATTTGAGGCAAACCTGAATATTGCGCAGCAACAAGATATTCATAATCATCATCGTGCCACGGAATATTATTGAAGGTGAAACTTCCATCATCGGCTGTCGTGGTTACATAATCGTCCACAATGGCCCCGTTATAGGTAATTACCAACTGGATATCCATCGGAAAGACCAGCGGTTCACCATCTTGGGTACCTGCCACAACTTGACCAATTACGGTTATTGCCGTGTCTTCTTGAGCCGCAACCGGTATTGTCAAGATTGGTGCTAGCAAAAGTGCCAGCACCAATCCCCCCCACAATAACCAACGCATTAACTCACAGCCTTTTCGCGGCGAGCGGCAATTTGTGCCTCGATAACATCATCCACTGATACATCCCCACGCAATATAGCCCGTCGTTGGGCAATTTGCTCTTCGAGCAAGTAGTCAATATCTGGTGGTGCTTCGAATTGGTCAAGGCGCATCAATACACTTACACCCCGCCCAACAAGCATCTTCCGTTGATGGTCATAAACTTCATCGGTGACTTTACCTGTGTCATAATCAAAATCTAAATCTTGCACACTTTCAATCAGACGTTCCAATTGATTAGCGAGATCTTGAACGTGATGTTCGCGATTAAGTTTACGTTCATCCTCGTTTTTGGAGGGCACCATCAAGGGCATAAAACTATACGTCAATAGCCCGATGAGGATGAGGAGCCCTAATAAAATCATTTCTATCGTCATGCTTTAATTTCTCTACCTTAAGTTAAGAGCTAGTGCTCTAGGTATTTGCAAGTAAATCTGTGTAGAGCCACGGCATGCCGTGGCTACGTTCACAAATAGGCCTGTTTAGCCGATGTTGAGTGCTTTTTCGATTTCGTTGCGCAACACAGTTTCGGCAGGTGGACCAGCAAAATGCCGTTGAATTTCACCATTACGATCAATGATGAAGGTTTCAGGATAGCCGGTCGTCCGATAGATTTCTTGGATATGATCACGTAAATCTAAGCCATTCGGGTACGTGATATCATATTGGGCCAGATATTCCAGCGCCAACTTATCGGGATCTTTAGCGTTAACACCCACAAAGATCACACCTTTATCTTTGTATTCTTCATAAACCCGAACCAGCATGGGTGCTTCTTCATGACAGGGCGCACAGTTAGTTTGCCAGAAATTAATCACGACCACCATATCACCTTCATAGGAAGCGAGATTGAATTCTCCCCCGTCATAGGTTTGTAAGGTAAAATCAGGCGCTTCACCAGATTTTAACGTGTCTTGTTGGTTGCGATAGATGCCCAAAGTGACGACGACGCTGAACAAGACAATAAAGGCAATCACAACCAGTGCAAATGGTGAAAATAGGAAAAATCGAGTTTTCTTAGTTTCGCCTTCTGCTTGTTCTGGTGCATGATATGCATCTTCGACAGGTGCTTGTTCTTCAGCATAAGGATCTTGATTCATGGACATATTTGTTACTTATCCTCGTTCAATAAACTCAAAAAGCGTTCAAGATAGGTTGGATCAACATTATCAGGCACAGGTCGATTATCAACATCCAACAGGGTGCCTGCTTCACCTGCGATACGGTATGCTTTGGTTTGTTGGCCCTTAGAGAGGCGCATCATCCAGAAAACAGTCAGAATACCCAGTGCGGCAATCAAGATAAGCGGCACAGAATCTGTGATACGTTTGGTATCTTCATTCAACGGGGTTCCGGAAATCTTTTCACCATAGCGTTCACCCATAATTTGGAAAATTTCATCGCTGTTCTTGCCTTCTAGCAAATAATCAGCAATTTCTTCCCGCCAAGCACGACATTGTTGGCTTGGACAATCTGCGAGTGGCACACCTTGGCACACATTACAATACATATCGCGTGAAATATCATAGACTTGGTTGGGATCAACCCCAGCGGGATATTCATCTCCGCTCAGGCCGGTTGAGCTAATGAGCACATCTTCGCCATATTCTTCGGCAAAAATGGACAGGATTTCTTGGCTAGTCTTACCTTCGGCTAAATAGTCAGCGATTTCCATTAACAATGTTTGACACTCATCGGTTGAACATTCTGATAATGG
>JBNLCD010000529.1:0-4151 GCA_050303635.1 Anaerolineae bacterium | reverse complement strand
AATAGCGTTAATTTTTTGCCTAAGCCCTGACCATGCCTAGCCTGCTGAACCATGCCCCACGCCAGACCACCGCCGGTTTGATCCTTATTGAGAAAATAGCCGCCACAGCCCACAATTTCAGGCGTAACATTCTCCATCACAAAATAAGCGCAGGGCAACTTATCCAGAAATTGCGAAAATTCTTGAATTTCCTCGGTCGTGAAGAACTTGGGCCGATTGCTATGAAAAACTGCCATACACCCCGCTTTATCGGAAGGGGTATAAGGTCGAAAATTGATGTCCATCATCTGTGCCTATTTGCGTAAACGCAAGCTGTATAAATCTTGCTCAACAATCTCATCCGCCCGTGCAATTAAGTCATGAATCTTATCTTCCCGCGCATGAATCATCCGCCCCGTCAATTTATCGGCTTGGCCACTTGCCAGAACCACACATAACTCGGCTCCTTTTTGGATGGGCGTCCAGGCATCTTCCGGCAAATCTTGGAAAGCTTCCACATCCCGTGTCATATCGGTAAAGACTAGTCCCGGACTAATCACAAATATACTGATATTGTGGTCTTTCGTTTCGGCGGCAAAATTATCGGTTAAAGACATCAGCGCCGCTTTACTGACACTATACGCGGTGGTTAAGGGACTCGGACGAATACCCGCATAACTGCCGATATTGATAATCCGGCCAGATTGACGCGCCACCATCTCTGGCAAAACCGTATGGGAACAATTTAACACCCCGCGCACGTTGACATCCATGACTGACCACCATTCATCAATATCTTGTTCCCACAGGGGCAGACTACCCGCGCCAATGCCAGCATTATTGACGAGTAAATCAATCGAGCCAAATGTTTCGCTGATTTGTTTGAAGCCAGCCCGAACTGAATCGATATCGGTTACTTCCATGGCAATCGCTAGACCTTCGCCGCCAACTTCTTCAATTAACGCGACGGTTTCAGCAAGTTTATCCGTTTGACGGGCAGTGACGGCCACCTTGGCCCCGTGCCGCGCCAATGTCACCGCGATTTCACGGCCAATTCCCCGACTACCACCCGTCACCACGGCAACTTGTCCATCTAAGATTTTTTCAGTCATGAATATGTGCTCTTTTTCTCTAGCTAGAATTTGATGGGTAGTGACTCAAGTCCACGCAGAACAAATGATTCTTTGAATTGCGGTTCATGGGCCAGCTCAAAATGCGGCAGACGTTCGAGCAAAGTCCGCAACGAAATTTGCAATTCCAAGCGTCCGAGCGGTGCGCCTAAACAATAATGGATGCCCACCCCAAAGGTAATATGCGGGTTGGGATTGCGCGTGATATCAAATTGATTGGGATGCACAAAAACTTGGGGATCACGGTTAGCCGCACCAAATAAGAAGGCCACTTCTTGACCGACCTTAAATTGATGCCCCTTATAATCCATATCTTCGAGCACCCAGCGTCGGAATAGTTGGGATGGTGAATCAAAGCGCAACATTTCTTCGACAGCGCTCGGTATGAGGCTCATATCGCGCCGCAATAAATCAAGTTGATCCGGATTTTTGAGGAGACCTAACATGCCATTCCCGAAACCGTTCACAGTAGCTTCATGACCCGCATTAAGCAATAAGATGCAGGTCGAGACCAATTCGTCTTCCGTCAACGTTGCGCCACCATCTTCAACCAAAGCCAGCGCACTAATCAAATCTTCGGATGGATTTTCGCGACGTTCGCGGGCAAGTTCACGCAGAAAGTCGCTGAATTCATGCGCGGCAGTCACCGCTTCTTGGGCACGTTCGGGGCTGGGATTAAGTTCATACATTTTGACAATATCGGCTGACCACGGGCGCAACTTGGCGCGCATATCCATGGGGATACCCAAAAGCTCGGCAATGACCATTACGGGCATTGGGACGGCATCATCTTCGAGCAAGTCCATTTCGCCTTGCTGGATGACATCATCAATTAAATCATGGGAGATGGTTTCGATCTGGCCGCGTAAACTCTCGACACGACGCGGCGTAAAAACTTTGTGGACTAAACCCTTGATGCGTGTATGGTCCGGTGGTTCTTTATCGAACATGGAATGGTCGCCTAGGGCATAAAACGCCGCATAGTCTGGATTGCGCGGCGGCCAACCTAATTCTTCAGGTGACAGGATATGTGTAATTTGGCGACCGAGCCGCCGATCTTTGAGCAGGGTGGCCAAATCTTCATGCTTAACCACAAACCACATACCACTTTCTTCATGCCAAAAAATGGGGGCTGATTCATGCAAAGCGGTGAAGATGGGATAGGGATTCAGAACAAAATCGGTCGCGGTGGGGTCAAAATAAGATAACTCGGTCATAAAAATCCTTCGATAAACACACTAAATGCTTGAGAAAAATAATTAGTTAACACTAAACGGACAGCACCAAGGCTGTCCCAGCGAAATCTTGGGGTGATGCGATTTTCTAAGGAAACGAGACTAGTCCCGCATGGTGAATACCATACCTGATTACGAAGAAATTTTCCACTCGTGAAGTGGCCCGTTGTCATCAAAATTTGCGGAGAAAAAACAGGGACAACCGTTTGATCGTCCCTGCTAAATTTTTAAGTGAATTTACTCTTCAATTTCACTGGCAGTATAGAGAATCTCGATATTGAGGTCTTCCACAATATCCGAGTCGAAATTATTGGTGAGGACGATGATACTCAAACCTGATTCAGGGTCATAGTGCATTGACGATTGGAAGCCAGCCGTTGCACCATCATGGCCGATCAGTTGCCAATCTTCAAAAGAATCGAGGGAAATCCCCAACCCATAGTTCGATTGTGCACCAAAATCCGTCATTTCAGCGAGTGAATCATCTTCTAGAATTTCGCCATCTAATAAAGCCCGAATGAATAAGTCGAGATCAGCGGCGGTGCTGATAATGCCACCATCCCCCAAGCCGACTCCCTCATTGACAAAGGTCACATTGTCGATTTGGTTATCGTCGTCAGCGTAGGCATACCCTTGCACAATATCGGTGGACATGTTCGCACCGTCTTCATTGTAGGTGTGTGTCATGCCGACTGGCTCAAAAATATAAGCGGCCAAGGCATCGGTTAAACTCATATCCGTCACTTCATTGATAATGAGCTCAAGTAAAATATAGTTGGTATTGGTGTAATAAAATTCTTCACCGGGCGCAAAATAGGCTTCTTCGCCCCACACAAATTGCAAAACATCTTCAGCGGTCCATGCATAAGTGGGATCATCATAAATAGCATCTTCAAATTCATAACTTTCGGTGTAATCGAAAATGCCGCTTTGCATGGTCAATAATTGGCGCACCGTGATTTCATCACCATTTTCGATTTGACCAATATACTCGTCAGTGAGATAGGTGCTCATCGGCGCATCAAGCTCAATTTCACCTTCTTCGACCAATTGCATCATCAAGGTGCCGACAAATGTCTTGGTGATACTCCCAATGCGGAAGGAATCATCGGGCGTGAGCGGTGTACCATCTTCCAAGCTCGCTAAACCACGTGCACTGGTCCATTTTTCATCGCCATAACCGACGAGGACAACCACACCAGGTTCGTCGTCACTAACATAATCGGCCAAAATAGCATCTAAGGCAGATTGCGCATCATCTTGAGCACGGGTTTGAGCTACACCGCCGACCACCATTACAATCAAAATACTAACCAGCAATAGTCGCTTGAGGAGTTTCATTTTCAACACTGCTCGCTTTCTGAAAAAAGAGCGTTAAATATATGAGCACATTATAGAAGATAAATCATGATATATTCTGTAGAGAATCTGTAGAGAATGTTAGATTTTGAGAAATTCAGATTATTTCAAAATGACTGGCCTAAAATCAGCTCACATTCACGAATATCAACACATTGACAGGCTAAAATATGGCGCAAAAGCTTTTGCATCATTTGATATGACGCCACAATTTCATCAATCTCTGCTAACTTACGTTCAGCCAGATTGTTCCACATCGAATGAGATGCATTCGCTTCGTCAGTGTCTGCTAGCAAAATTTTAATTTCATCTAAACTAAAACCACTTTGTTTGGCCACTTGAATAATTTTGAGATAAATCAACACATCCTCATCATAAACGCGTTGGCCACTTTGGCGATCAGTTTGGGGCAATAAACCGATTTCTTCGTAGTAGCGCAAGGTTGAGG
>JBNLCD010000528.1:0-4154 GCA_050303635.1 Anaerolineae bacterium | reverse complement strand
CGCGTTTATCAGCCACCCGGACGGAAGAAATCTACATTACAAATCACCCAGCGGTCATTTTCTTTGACCAACTGAATAGCGGGAATATCGGAGGCTGGCCGTCGTGCTTCAAACTCGGTATCGGGCGCGACAATCAAATTGCCGTCCCAACTGATCACGGCTGTGACCCCGTTTATGTCAGCGAGGCTTTTCACTTCAGCCAATCCCAAGCCCAGATACCCAATCGAAATTTGATCGGTAAACTGGGTTTCGTTCGGGACGTCCATCTCTGCACAGAACAAGCCAGCATAGGTAGCATAATCGCCCAGCGTCAAGGCTTGCAGATATTGCATACCCGCATCAATCGCGGCCTGCGCGTCTGGATCGGTTTCCACCTCTGATGTTTCCGGTTGATTATGCGGATAATCGGGGTGTCGGTTCGGAGCCAGATTGCCAAACACGGTCAACGGCGGGAATACGATAATCCGTGAAGCCGCTGAATCGGCGACATAGATATTGCCATTCGGCCCGACTTCAATCCCAGCCACGGCATCGACATAGAACGGTGAACCGCCGGGTGCATTGAAGGAGATCACGGCTTGACCACTTAAGTCGTAAGCCACCACGCGCGGACCATTATTGCCTTCGCTGGCATCCATATCGGAGACCAAAATCAAAGTGCCATCCGGTGAAACGGATAGATAGGGCCGTTGTGAGGTTTGCGTGGTGCCTTCCCACATATTAACTTCCCATGTCCGCAAAATGGTGCCTTCGCGGTTGTAAACACTGATGCGATGGTTCCATGTTTCCGCGACGTAAATTTCGCCGCTGATCGGGTGCACCACAATCCCCACCGGTTCAAGCATTTGCCCGAAGCCCGTGCCTTCGCCACCGATATCGCGGATATGGTTAAATTCAGGATCGTAGATGCGGACGCGGTGTCCACCGGTATCCACTACATAGATATACCCATCGAGATCGACGGTGATATTCCGTGGCCCGAACATGGTTGGCGCATCCGTGAAATTCGGGTCGCTGGGTCGGCCAAATTGACCAAATTCGTTGACCAATTCACCTTCAGGTGTAAAGACCACAATCCGGTTCGTTTCGAGCGGGAACGTGCTCGTGACATAGATATTGCCATCTAATGGACTGACCGCAATACCCCACGGTACACCGACCACGCCTTCACCGATAATCCGACGTTGCAAGCCATCCTTATCGAAGACGACAATGCGTTGATTTTCGGTGTCAGCCACATAGATATTGCCTTCGTTATCCACAGCTAAATCGCGCGGATTACGCAAAACATCTTGCCCAATGGCGTTGACAGGTTCAATGCTTTCATAAACAGCATTTTCGGGATCTGGCTTCAGACGTTCAGCCACACTTTGCCCGTCGAGACCGGTATCCCAGATGCGGACGGCAAAGTCTTTTTGGATATAGACAAAGAGCTTATCGCGGACGGGCCAATCTTCGACCCCAAATTCGCGATCAATTTCATCGGTCGAGGGTGTGTGATCGGCCAAGCAACGCGCCGTTTGTTGTTCCACACAACTCATATCAAAGGTGACTTCATCAGTTTCAGCATTCGTCACCATACATTGGGCATTGGCTTCACGTTCCACACATTTCGCTTGACCATATGTATCATAGTTGCGGTCCCACCAGATATTCCAGATTCCGCGCCGATAAAGTGTACTCGCTGGGTAAACTTCTTGCGGCTCAAAGAGATTGTTGACCCGTTCGAAGTTCAGATTGAAATATTCCTGCATGGGCCACCACAAACGAATATAGTCATATTTGTAGTAGTCATCACCGAGATAGCGCTCCACATCGGCATTTTTCGTTTCGCCGACAATCACAATCAAGGCCCCTTCAAGTTGGGATGGATTGTTGCGAATACCTTCGGTCGTGATATACGTCAAGTTGTCATAATCACGCAGATACCAGACAAATGGCCACGTCGATTCTTCATCATAGACAATCGGAATACGGTTGCCATCGGGATGACGACTGGCGATATAGCCGATATCTTCCATCGTGGTTTTAACCGCTGGACCGGAATGCGCATACACCAATAATTCGGTGGCATAATCATAATTCAAAAACGATGCCATCCACGCATGACGAGCCGTAATCAAAACCAGCATCAAGGTGAGTGAGCTAAAGACCAAACGCGTCATTTGTCCCATATTCATCACCAAGGCGGCGCGCACAATGAAATAGCCGGTCACGACAATCGCAAAGAACGCCGCTAACCACTGACCTGTACTTTCCAGCTCGGCTTGCGTACTGCCTTGGAAGGGTTTGTCCGTTCCAGTGAAATAGGGGAGGCCCATTTGCACGAGTGCGATGGCGAAAATTGGGACAATGACCGCCATTAACAGCCAGCCGCCAATCTTGACCTTCTTCCATTCAATGCCATCCATGACGCGCCCGACATACCAACCGCCCGCAAAAATTAGCGGTAAACTGATATGGCTGGTCAACCACGGCATCTTTTCACCCGCCATCGTGAGCGCCACAAAGATGATAATCGCCCAGTAGGTAATAAATTGCATGAACGGAATTTGACCGAGATATTCAAAATGACGTTCCCGCAAGCCCTGTTCAATGGTTTCTGAATACGGTTGTAACCAGCGTGGCTTCGGTGTATATAACGCATCGAGCTCATCTTGATATTCATTCAGCTCATTGAGTTCGCTTAAATAATCAAGCGCTTCATCATCCAGTTCAGCTTCGGGATCGTCGGCAAGACCCAGTAAATGCGAGACCTCAGCGTCACGATACTCGTCTTCGCGTTCGGCATAACGACTACGTGCGCGGAAATCAAATACATAGGAAATCCCGAAGAAGGCCGCCACACTGCTAATAATCAGCGGCAGATATTCGTACAAGGGAACTTGCACCAGCGTGTAATAATATTGCGGTTGACTACCCCGGCGTACGCCTTGTTGTTCTAGCCAGTAACCGAGAGACCCAATGACACCTGTGCCCAAACCATTGCCGTTCGTAAAGAAGGTGGTAAAGAAGACCACGAAGGGCAACCAGAAGGCAATTGAGGCGAGGGTAAACCATTTCCAGTTCCACGATAGCCCCACCGAAATACTGACGAGGAAGAAGCCAATCGAAACCAGAATGGCTTGCTGAATCATATCTGCGCCAATCGGCACCTGATCCAGATTATAGCCCGCAATAAACAGCGGAACCGCCGCCGTCCACGGTAAAATCATCGTCCCCATCACAATCAGCATATCGAAAATGGGTTGCCGATTGAAATAGTCCCAAAGATTGGTCATGAGACGGGAAGCCGCGACCAAAGTTGCTAAAGCCGCCCCGATAAATAAACTCAGAACAACATAAATATCATCGGGTTCTTCAACCGGTGGCGCAACATAATCTTCACCTAAGCGGGTGCGCAAGATATCTTCTTTACGATCCCGTTCTTTTTCCATGCGTTCTTCAATCGAGTGCTGTTCATGGCTATGCACACTCCGTTGCTCGGCCATGACCAGAATACCCGACACAATAAACGCAATCATCAATATCGCAAATAGATCTTGAAGCGAGAACACGCCGCGCGGTGATTTCAGAATCGCCACCACAATAATGCCAAATAAGATCAGCAACAGGGGTGTCGCAATCCACACAAAAGCCCGCATGAAATTGTCGGCATCATATTCACGCGACATTGCTTCAATTTTCTCACCACTGGAGGGTAAATAGGTGTTGAGATAATTTTGTTGCGCGACCGGATCATTCAGCGTAAAGGCTTGATCTTCAACTTGATCACGATAGCTGATTTCCTGCCAGATCACTTCCGGCTTGATAATATCAATCGTGCTCACGGTGATTAAGGTCGCAACCCCACCCAAAACCGTACCCGCGATAATAATTAGCATCGCTGAATTCGGATGACGCAGACCATTGGCAATCATCGTACCCACATCGTTATAGCGGCCTGTGATCGCAAAGAATAAGGCCCCCACAACATGGAATAATGCGAAAATGATAATTTTGTCAAGTTAATTTGGTAGATATGCTCAAGAGGAAACCAAGAAAATTTAGTTTGTAGTTTTCTAAATTCCCTACAAATTTCTATGAATTTGTGAATAAATATCGAGTGGAAGAATTCAAATATAGGGTGCAACAGGATGACAGTAATAAATTTT
>JBNLCD010000527.1:0-4178 GCA_050303635.1 Anaerolineae bacterium | reverse complement strand
TTTGATGTTTCTTGGGGCATTTATTAACGCGCTATTTGCATCCATGTTGTTTGTGTTGATCGGCAGTGCCTATAGTGCCATTGCCAACAATAATGATGTTGAATACGCGGGGTTAATGGGTTTGGCGATTATTGGGTCTCAAATGGTTCGGGGCGGATTGATGTTCATGCGGAACTATTCGGCTGAAGTATTTGCCCAACGTATTGAACGCGATGTGCGCGACGAACTTTATGTGAGCTTACTGGGAAAAAGCATGACCTTTCATGATTTTCAGCCCGTTGGTGAGATCATGGCGCGCGTAACTAATGATGTGCGTGAAGTGAATCTCATGATGAATCCGGGCGTAAATCTTATTATCGGGTCGAGTATGTTTGCCATTTTGCCCTTAATTGTCTCGCCGACCATCCATCCCGCGCTTATCTTAACGCCGTTAGTTTTCCTCATGGGGTATATTCTGATTGTGCGCCAATACATAGGCGAGTTACATGACGTCGCCCAAAATGTGCGCCAGAGCTTTGGGGAAATGAATGCGCGTCTAGCTGAAAGTTTAGACGGCATTGAAGTTGTTAAAGGTGTGGCGCAGGAAGACCCTGAAAGAGAAAAATTTAATGCGCTGGTCAATAATGTGCGCGATTGGACCATTAAGCGCGGGAATATTGAAGCCCGTTATTTAGCGACTTTGCTATTAGGTATAGCGACGGTTGTGGCCTTTATCCACAGCATTTATCTCTACAATGCGGGTGAAATTGATTCGGGAGCCATTGTCTCGTATATGGGACAAATCACCTTATTTGGCTTCCCCGTGTTTACGTCGGTATTCTCATTTTCGCAAGCCGCGTCAGGTTATGCTAGTGCGCAACGTATCTTAAATATCATTAACACCGTGACTGATCTAGATCAAAATGAAGCAGGGCATAGTGGTGTGATTAAAGGTGATATTGAGTTTAGCCGAGTAAATTTCAGCTATATTCCGGGCAAACAAGTTTTGCACGAAGTGGATATTAAAATCGAAGCAGGCAAAACCTTAGCAATTGTGGGGCAAACGGGTTCGGGCAAGACCACTCTCACAAAACTCATTAATCGCACCTACGATGCTACCAAGGGCCGTATTGCAATTGACGGTATCCCTGTTTGGGATTGGCAACTCGATTCTTTGCGTTCCCAGATTAGCATTATTGAGCAAGAAATATTCCTGTTTAGCCGCAGTATCGCGGATAATATTCGTTTTGGTCAACAATCGGCGACGATGGATGAAATTATCGATGCCGCAAAAAAAGCTCAAGCGCATGATTTCATTATGACTTTTCCGGAGGGTTATGAAACCGTGATTGGCCAGCGTGGAGTGACCTTGAGTGGTGGTCAACGTCAACGGTTAGCCATCGCGCGTGCTTTCCTGACCGACCCCCGCATTCTTATTCTGGATGATAGTACGAGCGCGATTGATAGTGCGACCGAGGATGAAATTCAGAAAGCAATCTGGAATGCGGCTAAAGGACGTACAACGATCTTAATTACCCACCGCTTGTCTCAAATTCGCTGGGCGGACCGGATTGTGGTGTTACGTAATGGTCGGATTGTGGCGCAGGGCTCTCATGAGGATTTGCTTGAACAAAGTGAGGCCTATCAACGAATTTTTGCACGCTTTAGCGACTAATTTGGCCTGTCATTAATTTCATAAGACAGAAACAAGCAGGAGTGGATGGCTAAATCTATCCACTCTTTTATATTCAATTGCTATAAAATTCTAGGATGCTTCGATGGCCTCACCATTACGATGGGTGAGCCAATTCGCTGTTAATTTGAGGTAACGTGTCGCGCTTTGTTGGAGAAAAACGACCAAAAACAGAAGTGTAGCGGTTAATACAATGGCCGCACCAGTGGCTACGTCTAAATGATAACTCACATAAAATCCGACAACACTACTTAGTGCACCTAGAATTCCAGCTGTGAGCATCATCCAATGCAAGCGATGCGTTAAAAGCGAAGCCGTGGCCGCGGGAGTTACGAGTAACGCAACCATCAAGACAACTCCCACAATTTGCAGAGAAACCACAATCGAGACTGATATTAAAACGAGCAATAGATAGCGCAAAAATTCAGTGGGCAGACGAAGCGTACGTGCCAAAATCGGATCAAAGGAGATAATCATAAACTCCTTATAAAAAATCCCAACAATGGCAATTACAATCAGGCTGAAAATGACGGTTAAGTTGAGATCTGTTTGACTGACACCCAGAATTTGTCCAAATAAAATATGCGATAAATCACCTGCATAACCATCAATCTGCGAAATCATCGCAATACCCAGCGCAAACATCCCCGAAAAAACGACCCCAATTGCTGTATCATTCCGGAGTCGATCATTACGTGTCAAAAAGCCAATGAGCAATGCACTAAAAATACCAGCACCTAATCCGCCCCAGAACAATGGTTTATCTCCCAGTGTATTGTTGGGCAAATCACCGGCTTGTTGTTTCTGAAACATATAGGCTACGCCGGGTAAAATGGCATGTGCTAAGGCATCTCCAAAAAATGACATGCCTCGTACCACCACCAAACTACCCACGATGCCTGATACCAAACCAACCATAATTGAAGCCAGCATAGCACGTTGGATGAGCCCAACTTCCAAGGGTTGCATGAGATACCAATCGATATCGCGCAGTAACACATGCCAACCACGTTCAAGGAGTTGCCAGAGACTCAAGGCTAAAAATGAATTCATCATGCCGTGCGGCTCGTTTCGTGTGGAATAGTTTGCGTACTTCGCTTGTGATCAGGCTCATGATCATGACATGGCTTATCCGCAATCATGACGTATTGTTCATCTTCGTGCCATAGGGTTAAGTGGCCGCCAAAAGTCTCACCCAAATTATCAGGATTAAAGACCTCTTGAGGCACACCATACGCAATTTGGTGAATATTCAGCATCAAAATTTTGTCATAATGCGTGGTTGCTTGGGCAAGATTATGCGTCGCAATAATGACCGTAATTTGTTGATCGCGGAGCATGTCCAAAATATTAAACAACTCTTGCTCAACGGTGGCATCTACACCGACAAATGGTTCATCCATTAAGATAATTTTGGCTTCTTGGGCCAAAGCGCGCGCAATAAACACCCGACGTCGTTGCCCGCCAGAGAGTTGTCCGATTTGGCGATGCCGTAAATCCCAGAGGTCAAGTTGTTCGAGTGCTTGCCGGACAGCCAAGCGATCTTTGCGTAAGGGTGGCAATATATAGCCAATATGCCGCGCCCGAACCATCATGACTGCATCCCACACGCTCGCGGGAAATTGCCAATCTACCGCTTCATGTTGGGGCACATAGCTGATGAGATTTAGTCCTTTGCTTAAAGCCACGCCGTTGACGGTAGCATGACCTTCGTAAATTGGATGCAGGCCTACCAGTGCTTTAAAAAATGTGGATTTGCCAGCACCATTGGGACCTATGATAGCAATGCGTTCACCCGCCTTCGCGGTGAAATGCACACGCTGACATCCGTAATGATTCTGGTAACGGGCTGAGAGATTTTCAATTTTCAAGGAAGGGGCAGTAGACATAGTTGGTTTACTCAGCTATTTGATACAAAGTATCACTCATTATAGAAGGCACGCAGTTTCGAGTCAATTCTAGAGCCTCATCTATTGGCAATTTTGCACAGGTTCGCTATAGTTGAAACAGTTTATTCACGGCATCCAATTGAAAACTATGGCCTATTTATCGCACCGCGCATTAATTGCCGCCACCCAGACGGCACCTACCCAAACCAATCCACCTTTTTCAGGCACAGAGCCTGCTTTAGCTTTGCTTGAATTTGAGAGTGTGGCGCAAGGGATTTTGGCAGGTGATGCGATGGTGAAAAAAGCCCAAATTAAATTGATTCACGCGGGAACCGTTCAACCGGGACGTTATCTGGTTTTGCTCGGTGGAACTGTGGCCGAAGTTGAAGAATCACTCAAAGCCGGACGTGAGATTGGCGCTGAGCATCTAGCCGACACCGTTTGGTTGCCCGGCGTCCACCCGAGCGTTTTACAAGTGATTCATTCGGCGCATCGCCCGCCACCCCGCCAATATATTCCTGCTGAAAATGAAGCGCTGGGTATTATTGAAACGCGCACAGCTCCTGCGGCGATTGAAGCCGCTGATATTGCCGTTAAGGGAGCACAAATCAATCTCA
>JBNLCD010000526.1:0-4186 GCA_050303635.1 Anaerolineae bacterium | reverse complement strand
GATGATTAGCTATTGTAGCCTGCCTTTCACTAAAATTACCTAACTATCACCCAACGCTTTACAAAAAGACTTACAAATAACAAACCTATTACGGTAACGGCACCTGTTATCCATTTAGTAGGCGACCATTCGCGTACAAAAATATCTGTCCATTTGAGTAATCGGTTGGAATGTGGCCATTCATGATACTTATAGAGTGTTCCATCTGGACTCAATCGACGGAGTTGATAAGCACGGGGATCTTTACTAATGAGTTCTGCAAAATAAAAGTCTTTATCACGGGAATAAAGATTGAGGCCATCTACAAAATTCTTCGTGTGATAGATAAGTTTCACTTCTAATGTGTCTTGCGCAACACTATACATATCGGTCTCTTTGGTGATGTCATTATGATAAGTAAGTAGGAAATAACCATCCCGCCAGAAATAAATGGACGGTCTATATTCGCCCGAAAAGATCAACTCTGAGGCATCACCACGAACATGCCGCAATTCAAAGCCAGAAGCGGTTTCCATTACAGTAAGTTGCCAATCTTCATCAAGAAAGATGTTAAAAGGTGCTTCTTCCTCTGCATAGGGTAATGGGTCAGTCAATTGATTGAAGTCAACACGATAGTATTTCCTTGAATCAATATCAACAATATAGAAGAAACCTTTTTCAATATTGCCGTATATCAAACTTTGATTTCGGCTAGCACTAGGCGGCAGAACACTATGAAATTCTGTACTAGTCGGGCGTTGGTAGTAATACATGCCGTTACATCCATACAGTAGAATAACTTCATAATCTGACCTACCATCACAAAAGTGAGGTGATGGTAAATTCTCAGTGAGATTATGAATAGAACTCCCATCCAGCTCTAACTCATAAAAATCTGTATTTTCGCCAGATGTTGCCGCAAAAATCAGCGCATCATAATCCCGCGAAAAGGTTAAATAGTCGCTATCTACGAAAGATAACTTGATATCATCTGGTATAGGGAAATCTTGATTATGAGTGCCATCCAGATTGACACTCGCTAGTTTTCCCGATAGGCGCACATAAAAAACACGTCCATCAAACAAAGCTACTTGCGTTAAAAACGGTGAAGACTCATCATCTAATATTTTCTGGTGGATACCTTTCTGAACATGTAGACGATAGAGGGCTTCATTATTTTTGTAGGTGACGCCCTCATCTTTGCCCCAATAATAAAGCCAACCATCGTTGCTTTCGAAATTGAGCGAAATACCATAATAAGTATCTGTGAGCGTAACTTGAGTCCCTGTGGCGGGGTCAAGCACACCTAAATACTCAGCACCAACTTCGCCACCCTGCACAAGCATAAACTCTTCAAAGGGTTCTTGCCGTGTCCGATAAATACTCCCCATCACAATCATTAAACACATCGCAAAAGAGAATAAACTGAGCCGTAACATAACAATCTCCCTGATACCCGAACCAGCTATTTATTATGGTCAATAATTATTTTTTGCTACCTAACTATCGCCCAACGCTTTGTAAAAAGACTTACAAGCAATAAACCTATTACGGCAACGGCACCAATTCTCCATCTCTTAGACGACCATTCGCGCACAAAAATATCAGTCCAGCCATAAAAACGATTGGTCCCTTGCCATTGTGAATAGGTTTGTACCGTTCCATCGCGGCTCAATCTACGCAAATTATAAACGCGTGGATTGTAGGCAACGGCTTCGGCAAAATAAAAATCACGATCATCCATCGAAAAATAATTTATGCCATGAAATAAATCATCGCTGTGATATAGATGCTGAAATTCGAGCCCATCAGAACCGATACGGTAGATATCTGTTTCAGTCAAAACCACATCGCTGGTAATGAGCAAATAATTGCCATCCCGCCATTTATACATAGCCGGCATCAAGTCTGTCGAAAAAATATGGGTTTCTCTGCCCGCAGTTGGCACATGCCACAGCTCGAATTGAGTGGCAGTCTGTTTTCGGATTATTTCCCAGTCGTCTCCGCTGGCCAAAATACTCGGCAGTTCAGTTTCCGCGTATTGGCGAGTACCCGTCTCGGTGTCCAATTCAACCTGATACATCTGCGCAGAATTGGCATCAATCAGATAAATTGTTTTGACGGTATCACCTTCAATCCCCATAAGGCGTTGATCAGTGCTAACAACACTTGGCAATAATTCAACAAGCCCGCTTTCTATAGGTGTACGATAGTAGTGAAGATCATCGCAGTTAAAAATATCGAGATTATCGACCCCATAGTAGCTAATACATTGGTGCGGACTAGGGAGTTTTTGTGTCAAATTTTCAAGATCACGGCCATCTAAACGAACATGAAAAATATCAATATTTTCACCTTGTCGCACAGCAAAATAAAAAGTTTGTTGTGCGGGCGTATAACCAAAGCTCGCATAGGATTCCTCTAGCACACGAACTGTATCTGGCAAAACGATATCGTGATTAGCCGTAGCATCTAAATTTACGACCGCTAGTTCGCCAGAATTTCTGACGTAAACCACTTTTTCCTCTGCCAATATGATATTCACCAGCGCTCTGGACAAACCATCTTCAATGATGGTTTGTTGGATATTGTGGCGAATATTGCGGCGATAAAGTGTTTCGTGATTGCGATTATCTCTGCTCCAAAAATAAAGCCAGCCATTTCGCTCATAACGAAGCGTAATTTCATAATATGATTCAGTGACGGCTAATTGCGTATTCGTAGCAGGGTCCAGCACTATTAACTGTTCGTTGCCTCGGATACCGGATTGCACAAGCATAAATTGTTGAAATGGCGCTTGGCGAGATTGAGATAGAATTCCTCCCACAATCACCATATTTAACCCAAATAAAAATAAGAATATTCGCCCCATAGAAGCATTCCTAAATATACTAGCTTGGCCTAGTTATAACAGGTTTTATGAACCGCAACGACATTTCAGGAGTGTCTAAAATAGAACAAGTTTCAAGGAGAACTAAATTTATGATTGCAGGTGTTTTACTCATTTTGGCGGGCTTGTTCACACTAGCAGGCGTTATTCAGAATTGGAATTGGTTTTTCAATAGTCGGCGCGCGCGTTTTATTGTCGCGATCTTTGGGCGTGAGGGTGCCCGTATTGTCTATGGCATCCTCGGCATCGTGATGGTTGTATTTGGCATCACGGCGATGGCGGCTGGCTAGACGGCGCCGAATTTTGTATCAGGGGGATACATTCTTCAACGCTTCTCACCGTAATAAGCCACCCAAAATCTGCATCTAATTGAAATATAATTTTATCCCTTCGGCAACGTGCTATAATGTCCTCTCGTATATCTTATTATTTTGGCACATTTGGGAAAAGCTAAATCCATATGACATCTTCTTTTTCACTGGCGCAAACTGCTCAAGAACTTGAAACTGAAATTCTGGCTAATCGCCTTTTTGATGTCAACGTCGATTGGGCTGATGAATTGGTTTTTCCCTATTTTGACGGCTTAGCCCTTCCGAATGTCCCGCAACAAATTGCCCATTGGCTTGGCTCTGATCATTTTGGTGATCAACGCTTAGATAGTCGGGTTTGGGGCGGCTCTGAATTCGAAGATATTGACCGCGTGATTCTTTATATTAGCGATGGTTTTGGCTATCGTTGGTATCAACAACTGTTGGCTGAAGTTCCTGATTTTGCGGAAACCATGCATGATCTGAGTGATGGACGCGGTGCGGTACCGATTACCTCAATTGCACCCAGCACAACCGCTGTTGCTCTGCCAACGCTCTGGACAGGTGTTTATCCTAAAGTGCATGGGATGCTTGGCAGTATTTTATGGCTCAAAGAATTATCTTTGTTAGCCAAAATGCTCCAGTTCAGTCCTGTCGCAGGGCGCGGTCATATTCCAGCCGGTGCATTTGCGGATTGGGGACTCCCCCCTGAAGAATTTGTTACGCAACCAAAATTGGCTGAAATTCTGGCCGAAGCAGGCGCCGAAACTTATCTTTATCACCATAAAAATCTAATTGGCACAGGCTTATCCCGTATTATGCATGCTGGCGTTCAACATCATATTGGCCATCAGGGTTATAGTGACTTATGGCTGGGCCTTGAAGAATTATTACGGGAAACGCGTGGTCAAAAAGCCTATATTAGTATCTATAATCCCGCTGTTGATACGCTTTCCCATGCCTATGGTGCGCATGGTCGACATTTGCAAAATGAATTGGTTGATCAATT
>JBNLCD010000525.1:0-4186 GCA_050303635.1 Anaerolineae bacterium | reverse complement strand
ACCGCCCTTTATTATTTTAGCGATCACTTAACCACCCATCCCACCATGAGCCAATTCTTCATTATCAATGAACTCAATGCCAATCAAGTGGGCTTCAAATACGATATTGATCCATTTCCCTACGAAATCGCCAGTGATACATATAGTGCCGAAGATTTAGAATTATTTGAGAACTACCTAGAGGATACAGATCACATCTAATATATTGTGTTTCGACGCTGGAAATTAGAGAATAATATTTATATCTTGCGCCCACGCTTTGATGAGATTCTATTGTCAGATTTTAAACCTGTTCGTGAAAAGACCTGGCATGTGCAAGAGCATGACCCCAATGCCGGTTTTACCATCATTGAATACCGCCGCAAATAGCTTTATAAAGTCCTTTCTGGCACTTTTCGGCAAAAAAGACCTAATCCTTTAAATTGATTAAATTCGTGATAATAGGGTTTATCAGGAATCTAATTGGATAGATTCCATATAACTTGTCGATTATCACACATTTACTGCATAAATGCCGCTTTGCTTGTCGATAATCGGGCATATCGGGAATCTACTCAACGGGATGAAAGCGCGGTAATAGGCTGTTAAAGAAGAAGTTCCTGCCGCCCTCAGATGACATTCTTGATTTACCCGTATTGTGTTCACAATTGCATAGAATTATTTTGTGTATAAAAACAAACTCAAATTCAATATCATGTAGCGGATTTTTCATTCAGCAAATTGTCTTACCTCAATAATTTTTGCCACTACCGAACAAATCATCACCATAGACAGTCAAATTTTAGACATTGAGTTGCGGCATAAAACTGCACTCAGATTTTTTTACTTGTCCCATAGTAAGTTTCTCCAAGCGCCACATCAAAACTTTTCTAACTCTTTCTAACCCTTGTCAGGTAGCACCGACAAAATTAAAAGAATTAACAAACCTGACGGAAACCCTACGCTTCATATACGCCGCATCATTTTCTAACTTAAGTTTTCAAAATTATGCTAAAGTTTGTTTGAACAAATGTTCAACTTGTTATGATAAGCGGATAAATAGTATATTTTTATATAAACAAAAAACAAATATGGTTAGAAAAAAGTTTGAATTGTGAATTTCGTCAGGTAATTCTAACATTCGAAAGGAGCGAACCGCAATTTAGCGGTTAAAAACCCATGACCCAGAAAATCCTTATCATTGATGATGAAAACGCAACCGTCCAATTATTAACGATGCTTCTCGAAGATGAAGGTTTTGAAGTGATCAAAGCCTATCGTGCCGAAGATGGTTTGCGCAAAGCCTATCGTAACCACCCTGATCTTGTCCTATTAGATGTGATGATGCCCGGCATGAGTGGGTGGGAAGTTTGCCGCCGCTTACGTGAACTCTCGGATGTGCCCATTATTTTCTTGACAGCGCGCACAGAAGTGAAAGATGTTGTCAAAGGTTTAGAAATGGGTGCGGATGATTATGTTGTCAAACCCTATGAAAATGAAGAACTCATTGCGCGTATTCGTGCTCACCTGCGCCGTGCACCATCACCGTCTATGTCTGAAGAACTGGTTTTTGACGGCGGCAAGTTCCGCATTAACTTCTTGAACCGTGAAGTAACTGTCCGTAATGATATTGTCCACCTCACGCCCAAAGAATTTAAGCTCCTCGGCATTTTGGTTAAAAACGCCGGACGGGTCATTCCACGCCAAGAATTGGTCAAAGAAGCATGGGGTCCTGAATATGCGGATGCAACGGATAGCCTAAAACTCTATATTCACTATCTACGCCAAAAAGTGGAAATTGATGCCCAAGCGCCTGAATATATTTTGACTTCACGCGGGGTGGGCTATCGGTTTGCCAATCGGTAGTCGATTCTTTAAATAGCCTATTCTCCAACTCAACTCGACACAAACGCGTTTCTGCAATAGAAGCGCGTTTGTGTTTTCTGTTAGGTTTATCTGAGCGACGGAATACAGTTTTGATTGACAGGTTGACGCCAATATTGATATGTTGATCAATGAATCAATGTATTTGTCAACATATCAACCTATAGATAGGTCTCTTCATCGTTGCGGGTATGAATATAGCGCTGGGCCACGAACCAAATAATTAAGCCCAATACCATCAGCCCCAACCCACCGAAAATAAACCACGGCCAAGAACGACCAGTTGAGTCTTCGTCTGTCCTCAAGCGTGCCTGAAAACGGAGCGGACGCTGATGCCAACCTTGGCTTTGCGCATAAATTTGCCAGATGGGACTACTAATTGATTGGTCAGCTTGGGTTTTGACCACAATATACCAATCCGCATCAAAATAGAGCGGTTGCGCTAGTTCAAGTTTTGGCTGAGTAGTTTCAGCTAAACGTTCGCCATTAAGCCAGACTTCGTAGGTAAGATTTTGACAATCTGCCGCTGGCACGTGCCATTTGAGTTCAGTCACAGGTGCGCCAACTGGAATTTTATCCGGCGGATACGGCAGGGCAGGCACGCTTAAACGAAACTTATCCCCGTCTGGATTAAAACGATAAACAGTTGGGACCCCATCGAGAACCGCCAGAATTTCATTGTCAGAGATAAATGACACATCTGTAATAACGCCAGCGGACCATTGGGCATAAAGGGGTAAGGATATTTCGGGTTGACGGGCATCCAGCACCGCCAGCCCGCATGAACCCAGTGAAACAGCCAACCATTCATTCGATGGCGCAAGACTAATGGTGTTAACTGAACCACCCACAGATTGATAACGCGATTGGACAGAAAATCGCTCAGGTTGATTCGCAGATAGCCACCAAACGCTGTCTGCGCCTGCTGTTACCAGCAAATCTGAATGATAAGATTCGATATGCGCGATAGGGCCGCCTAAATCGGTCAATTGAGCCGTGATCAAATTCGCCATTGTGGCAGAAGCCGTTGACGCATCGGGCATATTGAGGCGTAGAAGTTCGCCGTCCATTGTCCCAATTAGCAGATAATCATTTGATACGGTTAGCGCAGTAACATCAACATCTAAATTCATTTTTATAGCCGGTGTTGTCATCGCTAAACTCACGGCATCTACGGCAACCAATTCATTTTGTGTGGTGATAGCCCAGATTAGTCCTGTTTCACTTTGCGCAAACTGTTTAACAAGTAAATCTTGATTTGTGGCAATGACTTCACCATCGAAAGCAAGGCGACTCAGATGATAATCTTCATCAATGCCTAGCCAAGCATCTGCAACAACCTGTAATTGATGGTGCACGGGCAGTTGAAGATAGTTCAAACCTTGATCCGTTTGATAGACATAATCACCCTGATTGTTGAGTGCACCACGATAAGGTTGTTCGGTTAGGCTTGTGAGGCGATGCGGCACTTGATAAACCCATGTTAATTGGGATGGATTGACTCTAGACGCCGACCAATCAGTTTGCCACTGCATAATCCCGGCTTGCGCATTACTCACTAATAATCCTTGTGAACTGTATATCCAATTATCAACCACAAATGGCAATGAAATAATGACTTGTTCAAATGGGCGACGTGGATTGGTCGTATTCACGACGATAACACCCAAGTCCGGATTCTCCGTGGCTAAAAATACACGTTCAGGAGTGGCGAGCATGGCAGTATAGCCAGTCGGGCTTTCATAATTCATCAAAAATTCAATATGATGTGTACGTGGATTCAAGAGTTGCAGGTGATGGCCTTGACCCCATAAAATGCCCTGTGGTGTATCAATTAAACGTCCATTTTCGCCACTGCCCAGCAGGGTTTCATCAAGGATATGGACCGATTGTTGTTCAGGTAAAAGTTCAATGAGAAGCAATTTTCGGTCATCGACAATATACCATTCACCATGTCGATTAACGGCAACTTGAGCCATTTTAGTTTCAGCGGCATAGCTAAAGAGCAGTTCCGGTTGGACTTGGGTAAGACTGAAAAAATAAGTAGCGGCATGGGCACTGGCCACGGCCAAAATATTATGATTAGTATCGAGGACCATTTGGGTGGGATAACCAGCGAGTGGTAAATCACTGAGAATACGACTCGTACTCAGATCGTTCCAATTGAGTTGCAAAGTCGTCAAACGGCCTTCATTTAACAAAACATGAATAGTATTGATGTCATGTGGATTAGCTGCCAAGTCCGTCACACTGGCTGAAAAACGCATGATGCCTAATAGCTGTGGATTGAATAAATTCGTAAAATCAAAAACAGCAATCCCGC
>JBNLCD010000524.1:0-4190 GCA_050303635.1 Anaerolineae bacterium | reverse complement strand
ACGGTTGCTTGATTGTGCAACTTTAGTAACTAGCTCCAAAATGCAACAGTTCTCTTAACAACCACACGTTTAGTTGACGTGTGGTTTATCAGTTCATGAGGTAAGACATAATGCGAAAAAAATATATGAATTTTAGTGACTGGCCGTTTGGGGTCAAAATTGGTGTGGCGCTGGTTGTGCTCGGGGTGATCCCCGTGGCAATCATCAGTTTGGTGCTCACACTAAACACAAATACCGAGCTTCACTCTGAAGCGGAAAACGAACTGGCAGGTGTGGTTCAATCCCGTAAAACTACGCTCGAACTCTTCCTAACTGACCGGCGGAATACCGTTCATAATCTGTCACACAATACAGCGGTGAAAGATGCAATTAAAGACTTTGATGCCGCCCTTGATGCCGACATTGAACGTTTAGGTTCGGAACCCCGTGCCCTAGAAAATATCCGCGAGAGTTATTTAGGTCAAGGTGGTATTGTCAATGCTTACGATAACTCGGCTTATACTGAGGCCCATGCTCAGCATCAACCCTTGTTTGCAGACTTCTTGCATGTGTTCGGATTTTCGGATGTATTCATCATCAATATGCATGGCGATGTCCTGTTCAACGTGGACAAGGAAGACGACTTCGGCACTAATCTAAATGATGGCATTTATAAAGATACGAACTTAGCAACCGGTTATCGCGAAATTGTTGCGATCAACACCCTCCACTATACGATGGTTGAAGACTTTGCCTATTATCCACCAACTGGTCAGGCTGAAGCTTTCATTTTGTCACCCGTTTTTGAGAATAATCGAATGATTGCGGTAATCGGAATTCACCTTCCGATTTTTGAAGTTAACGCCATCATGAATGAACGGACGGGTCTTGGTGACACCGGTGAATCTTATCTAGTTGGTAGCAATGGCCTCATGCGGAATGAGTCGCGTTTTATTGACGATCTTGGGGTCGAAACGACCATTCTTAATCCAGAGGTCGAAGTTGACACCATTGCTTTCCATGAGGCGTTCAAAGGTAATACCGGGATTGACGCTATTAAGAATTATCGCGGAAACGAGGTATTAAGCGCTTGGACTCTTATGGAGATCCAACCCGACTTTGTCGATGACGATACCAACGTCGAAGGGGTGCGCTGGGCCCTCATTGCTGAAATTGATGATGCCGAAGTGAATGAACCAGTTGTTACAGCTCGTAACACAGCTTTTGCAGCAACGGCTCTAGCCGCTTTAGCAGCACTCGGTGTGGCTTATGCCTTATCAGGTTTCTTGACACGGCAAGTTAATGAGCTAGACAATGTGTTCGGCGATGTTCGTGTTGGTGAATTTGGTAGCCGGGCAAAAATCTATGGTCAGGATGAATTGGGGAATATTGCTGACGGTGTGAACGCAATGCTCGATCAGATGATCGGTCTCCTCGATGAAACTGAACAGGAGCGGCTGATTTTGGAAACCGCAGTTGCTAAACTCGCTGAAGAAGTGAGTGAATTGGCGACGGGTGATCTCTCCATTCAAGCGGATGTCGATGAAGCCGCCGCGACCAGCGCTGTGGCACAAGCCCTTAATTATGCAGTCAGTGAATTGCGGCAACTGGTACTTGGTGTTGAAAATACAGCAGCTGAACTTACTACCGCATCCGGTGATATTACTGATGTCGTGGACGTCATGGTCTCACAAGCAAACAACTCGGCGTTAGTGGCTGAGCAAGCGGCTTCAACAGCCCGTGAAGGTGACCAAGCAGTGAATCAAACGATTGCGGCAATGGGTCGTATTCGGACCAACACGCAGGAAACTGCCCAACGTATTAAGCGCCTTGGTGAAGTTTCTCAAGAAATTAGTGAGTTTGTCCGGATCATTGAAGAAATTGCGGATCGTACGACTGTACTAGCGCTTAACGCTTCTATTCAAGCGGCGGCGGCAGGTGATGCCGGGCGTGGGTTTGCAGTGGTTGCTGAAGAAGTGCAACGGCTCGCTGAACGTTCGAGTGGGGCTACCCGCGAAATTGAAGAATTGGTGAAGAATATTCAAGCTGAAACGAACCAAGCGGTAATGAGTATTGAAGACTCTACGCAAGAGGTTGTCACCGGATCGCAATTGGCCCAAGAAGCAGGTACCCATATGGCTCAATTGAATGAACAAGTGCTCCGCTTGAGTGAACTCATCCAGCAAACATCCGAAACTACCGCTCAACAAACAGCGAATTCCGTGCAAATGCTGGCAAATCTCTCACGAAACCTGCAAACATCCGTTTCCGTCTTCGGTTTACCCCAACAAGTTGGACAAACCAATGGCAACGGGAATGGTGACAAAGCTCAGCTCAATGAAGGCGTTAGCGCCGATAATTTGCAACCACAGTTAGGATAGGGTAGTTATGAGTACCTTTCCGCCTGAAGTTTTATCTGGCTTTATTGCCGAGGCCCAGTCTTATCTAACGAAGTTTGAAGACGCGTTAGTGCAATATGACTCGGTTCCAGACACAACACTCTTAGATGAGATGCGCGAAGACATCGACATTTTGAGTTCGAGCATCAGTCTCATTGGGTTGGAGTCAGTGGCCACGCTTGCCGACCAAGCAAGTGAAATTCTTACAGCGGTAGCGGACGCAGGTACTTTATTGCGACCAGAAGACTGTCAACAACTCAAATCCATAATTACGCAAATCAATGACGAGTTGATCCATTCAGGTGGATTGCCACATGAACCTGTCTCAAAGGAAAACAATCCCGTTGAAATGGATAGCTCGTCATTCGATGATGCTGATGTTGCAGATGACCCTGTACCTAATCTAGCCTCGCGTATTCGTATTGATGATCAACTTCTGAAGGCACCTAGTTTACCTGAAGAACTTTTGAAAATTTTCCTAATGGAAGCCGCCGAACATAACGATGCCATTCAGATTGGTATCGAGAGCCTACAAAAGACCCCTGCCAATTTCACGATGATGAGTGAATTGCGACGGGTCACCCATACTTTGAAAGGGGCGGCGGCTTCGGTTGGGTTTGGTCAAATCTCGCATATGGCGCATATGATGGAAGAACTGTTAGAGCGCCATATTGATGAAAAAACGGCTCTTCCTAAAACTACTTTGAATCTGATGCTAGATTCAGCGGATGTTTTGCAAAATATCCTCGAACCTGATGACCCAGCGGCTCTCATTAATCGGTATGGGCAAATTGATCAACGCTATTTAGTGCTATTGCAAGATGCCTATCCCGAACCACCACCGCAACTTAAACTTGTTGATCAGGAAGCAGTGGTGGTCGAGTCTGAACAAGCATCGGCGGATGAGTTCCAAACAACAGTGGCTATGCCACGGATGGAAAATGTTTTACGGCTTCCGCTAGAAGATGTTGATAAATTGATTAACCGCGTCGGTGAAATCATTATCAATCGGGCGGGGCTAGAACGTCATCTGGGGCAAATCAATGGTATTCTCACCGAGTTAGATCGTTCTACGAAACGTCTGCGCCAAGTGGCTTATAATTTGGATACACAAATTGAGGCTACCCTCCCGATCCCAGTGCAACAACGTTCCGGGGATATCAATGATTCGAATTTTGACCCGCTTGAGTTAGACCGCTATTCGTTGCTTTATCAATATACGCGCGAATTAGAAGAGATTGCCGCCGATACAGGCGATATTAATTCGCAACTCAACGTGTTAAGCGATGACATGGACGCGAGTTTATCCCATGAACGGCGGCTCACCACTGAGTTACAAGATGGCTTGATGTCAACACGTCTTGTGCCATTTTTCGAGCTTGAAACGCGTATTCGGAGCATTATCCGGCGAACCGCGAATGATCTTAATAAAGTCGTTAATGTCAGGCTTCTGGGTTTTGATACCAAAGTTGACAAGATGATTCTGGATACGTTCACTGATCCTCTGATCCACTTACTGCGGAATGCAATCGATCATGGGATTGAATCAGATGAACAACGCCAAAAATCCAAAAAATCAACAACTGGCACCATTACGATTGGAGTTTCCCGGCAACGTGGTCGGATTGTTATTACGATTACCGATGATGGCGCGGGTATTGATCTCAAGAAAGTCCGGCAACGGGCCATATCGCGGGACCTCATCAAAGCCAATGACCGCCTCAGAACAGACCAACTTTATAATTTGACGTTCCTACACTAAATGAACCGGAGGTTAGATTCAAATCCCCAATAATTTGTGTTTCACCACTC
>JBNLCD010000523.1:0-4193 GCA_050303635.1 Anaerolineae bacterium | reverse complement strand
AGCACACTTGTATAATAAGGTGTGCCAATTTGGAGCGCCATATTATCTAAATTAACAAAGAACATGTCGCGTTCATTGGAAGACCAAACCACTTCGCGCGGATATTGATTTTCGGAAAAATGATAAGCGGCAATGCTTCTACCTAATTTAGTAGAATGCAAAACATGCAGTTTGGGGTCGCCATCAATACCGGGTGAAGATTCACTCCCAAAGAGGGCCCGTTGTTGTTCATAAATTTGATTGGCAAACTCATCGGCTGAAGTTTTGACAGCTTCGGGATTTAGGGAATAACCTTCTTCAACCCAAATATAAAGAACATCATTGGTATAAACCAATTTTGCTTGAATTTCAAAAGTTCCTTCTTCAAAATTTTGGACAAAAAAGGTTTCAACATCGCCCACTTGATATTCATGGACGGGGCTTGTTGGCGGAGGCGGAACGTCGCCAACACCCAAGAAACGTTGGGCCAAACTAACCCGATCATATGGCGGTACAATGGCTTGGGCTAATACGGCTTCATCAGAAGTAGCACTACTATCATCTTGCGCAGTGGATATTAAAGGCTGAGTTAATATGCTGATGACTACCAATAAAACTAAACTATATCCGAGTGATTTTACCATGGTCCAACGTCGCAACTTTGCTACCATTCCATTAATATCCTTAGTATGAGCATTAAATATGTCATAAGTAGTCAAAGCATATCATGAGAATCGTAAATCTCAGTAGTTTTTAATTTTTCCCCAACAAAATTTAACGGGAGAATTAGCACTATAAATTCTCAGGTATGAGCAATCCGCACATCCAAAACACTCAAGATTTTGTGAATTTTTCAGGAATTTATTAGGCAGGGCATGTATTTTGGTTATACAATGAGATTGGTAATCACCTTCTTAAGTGTTACCCAAAATTTATGTAAACTACTCGGACGGGTTGAGTTTATCCCACAAAATTTATCGCCTGTGTAACCCCTTGAGTAAGCCAATTCATTGAACAATTCCAATCAAATTCTATTCTCAAATATGTATAGGACTGTATCACATGATTGAAACTGTGGGTCTAACTAAACATTATGGCGAGTTTGTGGCCGTCAATGATGTGAATCTCAGCGTTGAACCCGGTATGCTTCTGGCGATTCTAGGACCGAACGGAGCGGGTAAAACGACGACGATTCGCATGTTGACATCGATTTTGGTGCCGACCAAAGGTACGGCTAAGGTAGCTGGATTCGATGTGGTTAAAAAACCTGCGCAAGTTCGGGCTAGTGTCGGTGTTCTGACCGAACAGCATGGTCTTTACGAGCGCATGACAGGTTTGGAATATCTCGATTTCTTTGCCCGTATCTATCGTTTACCCGTTGAAAATCGCGAAAATCGCCCCCGTTATTTAATGGAACGCTTTGGTTTAGGGTCAGCAATGGAGAATCGCATTAGCAACTATTCCAAAGGGATGAAACAAAAATTGGCTTTAGTCCGAGCGTTGCTCCACGATCCGCCCGTACTACTCCTTGATGAACCAACGAGCGCGATGGACCCCCAAAGTGCGCGCTTGGTCCGTGATGCGATTCGTGAACTAAAAGCAGATAAGCGGACTGTGATATTGACCACGCATAATCTCAATGAAGCGCAAGAATTGGCGGATAAAATTGCCATTATTCGGCATGGTCGCATTATTGCGCAGGGTTCAATGCAAGAGCTGACTCAGCGCGTCGTCGGCGCACCAATTATGGAACTAACAACGGCCACGCCCTTAAACGGCACCGTCGAAGCCATGCAAAAAATGGTCAATATCGTGGATATCAAAGATAATTTAATTCGTTATCAAACGCCGAAGCCAAGCGAAGTTAATTCACAGATATTACGTCTAGTTCTAGATGAAGGCGTTGATGTGGTGACATTGAGTCAGGTCTCCAAGACATTGGAAGATGTTTATCTTGATATTGTGGAAGAAGATGAAGCTGAAGAAAATGCACAAAACAAGGAGGCTGTGACCAATGAGTGAGGTCCTTCATGACAAGAAATTTAGCCAAATTGATCGTGATGCACTGTTGAAACAATTTGGTGATGAAGCTTCATGGCATGATACAGCGCGGAACGCGTTGACTATTACCCGCCGTGAATTGCGCGACAGTTTCCGGGATTGGCGCATTATTATTCCAATCATCATGTTGACGTTAGTTTTTCCGTTTTTAGCAAATATTGGAACGCAGGCCTTCTTCAAAGTCCTTGATAATGCTGGCGGTGAAGGGGCTGATGCTGGCGAAATTACCCGCGCTTTCTTACCTTTGATGCCAATGATTGTCGGCTTTTTCCCGATTAGTATTTCATTGGTCATTGCGCTGGAAAGTTTTGTCGGCGAGAAAGAACGGCGTAGTTTAGAACCGTTACTCTCCACCCCGCTCACTAATCTTGAACTCTATATCGGCAAGGTACTTGCGGCAGTTATTCCACCGTTAACGGCTTCCTATCTCGGCGTAACCATTTATGTCACCGCGATGGTTTTAGGTCCACGTGCATGGCGACCAGATATTGAAGTGCTTGCCCAAATCCTTGTTCTGACAACCATTCAGGCTATTGTGATGGTAACCGGAGCGGTTGTTATTTCCAGTCAAACAACCTCAACACGGGCGGCTAATCTGCTGGCCAGTGCTGTTATATTACCCGTTTCCCTCCTCACCATTCTGGAAAGTGGCATTATCATCCAACCCTATTATCGTCCATATTTATGGGCGGTGGCCTTAGCGCTGATCATCGTCATTATCCTTTTAATCCGGATGGGGGTCAAACTCTTTAATCGTGAGCAATTGCTCGGCCGCGCCATTGATGAGATTAACCCGAAATGGATGATCCGTGTGATCTGGTCGCAGATTATTGGGGTCGAATTGGATGATATGGCGGAATTTAGAGCCGCCCATCCGCAGATGAATATCCGCGCATATTATAAACGCGCGGTGTTCCCGACCATTCGCACATTACGCACGCCTATCAAAATAATTTTGGGCGCAATGTTGATCTCCTTCTTTTTAGGCTGGGGCATTGCGGCGATGAATGATTTTGAACTTGAACCGGAATATACATCCGCCAGCGATTTTGCAGATGTTCGCAGTGAACATATTGAAGGTCATGAATTCACGTTAATTTCGCAGACGATTGTGCTCCAAAACGTCCGCGTACTTTTGGTGTCAGGTTTATTGGGGGTGTTGAGTTTTGGGGTGGTTCCAATCTTAGTTTCGATGCTTCCTTTAGCTACCATTGGCTTTTTGTTTGGGGCTGTCATGAATGGTGGTTATGATCCAATCCCGATTCTGATTGGTATTAGTGCCCACGGTATTATTGAAATACCGGCCTTGGTATTAGGTTGGGCGTCTATTTTGCGGATAGGGGCCATTGTCACCAATCCGCCGCCAGATCAGACGGTGGGTGAAGCATGGTTACGCGCTATTGGCGACTCTATTAAGCTCAGTTTTACGCTTATTTTGCCGATGTTGATTATCGCCGCCTGTATCGAAGTTTTCGTGACGCCCGAGATTATTGCTTTCTATCTTGAGGCTTTTTAATCAATCCAAAATCGGGTTAAGTTGCTGAAACTTGCCCAGTCTATTTCTCCCCCAAACTTGTGTCACTTGTCAACTTCGGTTAACAATGGAGGCATAAGTTTGGGAGGGAATAAACATGCTAAAATTGGCTCGCCATCTTAGTTTAGTTCTGCTAAGTATTGTTCTTTTGGGTGGATTACCGCAAATCGGTCATTCACAAGATACAGCGCAACCTGCCTATGTAGTTGGCTATGCAACCCGTGGCCCCGCCGTCTATGATTTCAATGGGTATTACATTGCCCATATCAACGGCCCTCAATATCAATTATTAGAACTGGCGGCGATTACTGAACTGCCAGCTTGGTCGCCGGATGGTTCGCAAATCGCGGTCGTCCATCGCCCACTCGCTTATTACAGCCCATCCGGTTATTATCCTGAAGTGATTTCACTCCTCAATTCGTCTGGTGTCTATCAAGATACTATTCTAAAGCCAGAAAGCTTTGTTCAGTTTGTGCATTGGTCACCAGATGGTCAAACACTTGCATATGGCAATGATGATCATGTGTATTTTTATGCTGTCGGAACCGGTATATCTACTTTGATACTTGATGAGCATATATGCATACCGCGTGATTTCTCTCCCAACGGTCAATATTTG
>JBNLCD010000522.1:3979-4224 GCA_050303635.1 Anaerolineae bacterium | reverse complement strand
AGCGATAGTCCCGATTGAGGGTGGATTATTAGCGGGTGAAGGCGGATTGACAACTACAGAGAAAATCGCACTCCGTGACGCATTCTTAGAATCGGTTGCTGTCAGTGTAACTGTCGTCGAGCCTTCAGCCAAACCAGCCAAATTGATGGTTTGATTGGCACCCGTTGAAACACTGACAATGCTTGGCGCGGCACTGGATGCGGTGAAGCTCATTTCGTCGCCGTCGGGGTCACTAATCGACAATT
>JBNLCD010000522.1:0-3969 GCA_050303635.1 Anaerolineae bacterium | reverse complement strand
AATTGTCGGCGCGTTATTGGGATCAGGTGGTGCTTGAACTGTCACAATAAAGCTCGTTGAAGCAGTTGCTCCACGGGCATCCGTTACGGTCAACGTAATAGTCGCCACACCCGCTGATTTAGCAGTAACGGTGATAGCTTGACCAACAGGCGAAACCGTTACCACACCCGTGTTATCACTGGCGGCGGCAAAAGTTGTAGTGTCACCATCAGGGTCAAAAACACCGAGGGCAATCGTAGCCGTGCTATTCGTAAGCATCTTGAATGGCGCGACAGGGCTGATGGTCGGCGGATTATTCGTCGGTGGTGGGGTATTCGTCGGCGCAGAATTTTGAACTTGCAAATTGCTGACAACAACATTCGTGATTTCACGGCTACCCGTTAAATAGACATGCAACCGTAATTGGTATGTACCATCCGCAACTAAACTTGTGTTCCATGCACCAAGTGCACCATTGAGTACGGCGACGGTCACGGCTTGCGGCGTGATGGGATACCAGAGATTGCTGGGGTTATTTTGCGGCCCATATTCTAGGGTATATTGGACAAAATCAGGGTGACTGGCACTCCCGAAAATTGTAACATTACCGCGAATGATACCATTTGCGGCAGGCGAATTAATCTGCATATTATTAGGCAGACTAGGCGGTAAGGTGGGCGCTACCCCAAGTGTAGGAAAGCCTTGAAAAGGCGTTGATGTCGGGCCAAAAACAATATTGGTCGGCGAAGGAACTGCCCCTACCGAAGTGGTGACAGGTGTAACGGTTGGCTGAACACTGCGTGGTGTCGGCGTGGGGTCATCACCACCCCCACACGCACTTACAATGAGCGCCACAATAATTAGAGAAAATAAGAGAATATATCTTTTGTTGAGCGGAGGAGACATTGGATCCTTCCATTAGCATAAGAAACTTGTCAGGTTAAATTCAGCATTTAGTATAACAAAACAATCATGTTTGTGCGGGGATTCGACATCTAAGCGACGCCTAACCGCAGGTTATCGGTGTTTTTCAACGTAGATTATGCTAGAATATCCGTAGGGCAAGGGTAAAAATTTAGGCTATTTCATAAATCTGCTAAATTGGCAGGTTTCTTCACATTTACCTACGTCCACCTAACGAATCAAACAAGAGAGTGGAATAAATCGGTATATATAGCCCATGAGTCTGCGAGAAATCATAACACCTAGCAATCCTGTATTGCGCAAAAAAGGTCGTAAAATCACCAATTTTGAAGATAAAAGCCTGCAAACGCTCATCGACGATATGATTGAAACGATGCTCGATGCACCGGGGGTAGGTTTAGCGGCCCCGCAAGTTGCAGAAAGTCTACGTTTAATTATTGTTCAGCTACCTGATGATGAAGAATCCGTTGATGAATATGGTGATGACGCCGGGGTTTTGCATGTGGTAGCTAACCCTGAAATTGTGCGTGCCTCAAACGATATGGTTGAAGGTGTCGAAGCGTGTCTATCGATTCCGGGCTATTTCGGCAAAGTGGATCGCCACGTGAATATTACGATTAAAGGTCAAGATCGGCATGGTAAAGATATTCGCATCAAAGCCAAAAATTGGTTAGCGCGTGTCTTCCAGCATGAAATTGACCATCTCGATGGTGTGCTCTTTATTGATAAAGCCACCGAAGTTTGGCGAGCGGGTACAGCTGACCCCGACGCCGATTTTGAAATCGAAGAAACTGAATCTGAGTAGTAAAGCTATCCCCTCTATTGATAATATGAGGGGATTTTTCTTAGCTTAATTATCAGCATTCAATCTTGCACTCTATCTGAAAATTCGGTCTAATACATTTGAATCCGACCCCAGCAGTTTAAAAGGAAAAAGTTCTGTGCATATTCGCGAATCACTTGATGATTTGTTCCTTTTTACCGGGCAATCGAATCAACCGCTTGCTCAAAAAATCGCCGAACATCTCGGTGTAAAACTCCGTGAAACCTATTTCGATCGCTTCAGTAACGATAATCTTTGGATACAACTTGGTGAAAGTGTGCGCGGTAAAGATGTTTATATCGTGCAGTCCCTAACACCCCCGGTTCAAGATCACTTGATGCAACTGTTAATGATGTTGGATGTGGCACGCACGGGTGATGCCGATCGGGTGACAGCCGTTATCCCGTACTATTCATATGGTCGATCCGACAAAAAAGATGCACCCCGAATTAGTATCACGGCCCGGTTGGTGGCTGATTTAATTACCTCAGCCGGGGCAGATCGCGTCATTACGATGGTTCTTCACTCTGATCAGGTGCATGGTTTCTTCAGTCAGCCGCTTGATCACTTGACCAGTTTCCCGGTCTTGGCCGCTTATTTGAAACAGCAAAATTTGGAAGAAGCTGTTCTTGTTTCGCCAGATGTTGGTTATGCGAAACATGCTTCCCGTTTGGCTCGTTTGCTCAACATCCCGTTGGCTATGGGGACGAAATTCCGCATCGCCGATAGTGATGTGGAAATTGATGATATTTTGGGGACCCAACAAAGTGCCAAACGCGCCATTGTCATTGATGATGAAATTGCCACCGCCGGTACGATGGTTCGAATTTGTGAACGTTTGCATGAACAAATGGGCGTTGAAGAATTCATGTTAGCTTGCACACATGGTCTTTTCTCTGGTGCGGCAGTTGAACGCATCAAAACCATGCCAATGCTCAAACAGGTTATCACGACAGATACGGTCTATAATCCTGAAGCAATTCAATCAATGGGGGATCGTGTGCATGTCGAATCCATTGCCTCCATTCTGGGTGAAGCCATTCGGTGTAACCACTTAGGTCAATCCGTCGGTGACTTATTTGCCTTCTGGTCAGAGACAACTGGCGTTTAAGCTGTCCCAATCTAAACCATAAAAGCGCATTACGCGCTGATTAGATAATCAAAAGCGGGTGTGGCCAATTGGTCACACCCGCTTTCTTTTTGCATACTTACTAGTTTAGCTGATTTACCAGCGTAATTTTTGCGGATAACCTGTGGCTGGCAAGCTACTGACACCTTCAAGCGTAGCCGTTGCACTGACAGCAACACTGCCATCAGCGGTCAGGGTAGCCGTGTTGGTGAATACGCCACCTGCCGGATTGCTGAGAACCGTTGTCACAATTTCAATCGTGACGGTGGAACCCGCACTCATGGATGGGATTGTGACTGTGACCGTTTGACCTGAAATTGCGATTGAGCCAGATGTGGTGGTCGCATCTTCAATTTGCAATTCAGAGCGCAAGGTATCGCTAACCACAACATTGGTTAAGTCAGTGTCTGGCGCTGTGACCGTAATCACCCACGTAAGTGTTTCACCGGGTAACCCAAGTTCACCAGGTAGCAAGACCCCAATCTTGGATATGGCTGGGTCTACGACACTGGGTCGACCAACTGTCAAGAAGCCGAATACATAATCCGCCAGCATATTAGCCCCACCCAAATCAGTAACTTCGCTACTCACGACGGTCACTTGGCAGTATTCATTCGCTGAGAGATTTACATCTGGATCGAGCGTGTAGATATTGCCCGTACCACTGAGGGTAAAGGTGTGAACCCCGCTATTGGTACAATTGATGATGAATGAAGCTTCAGTCACATTCACGTCTTCATTGAATTCAATTGTGATATTTGATGGCGGTTGGACAAATTTGTCACCATCTGCTGGTGAAGTCGTGACCACGAACGGTGCGGCATTTAAGACTAAGCCTATCATCACGGGATCGTGATCAGATGCACGGAATTGATCCGAACTATAGAGACCCGGATTAGCAGGCGGTTTCGGTTCATAGGATGCCTCACCACTATCTAAAACATCGTCGTTGTAGTCCAAGAGTGAGTTTTCGTCAGAGTTAATATGCCACGGAGCCGCGCCAATAACTTGACTAGTCAGTGAACTACTCGTGATTCCATGATCAAGTGAACCCCATTGACCATCAAATACATATGTGTATTCGCCAGCGGCCAAATCGTTACCAACTGAATTG
>JBNLCD010000521.1:0-4230 GCA_050303635.1 Anaerolineae bacterium | reverse complement strand
GTAACGAGGTTTTTGCTTCAATACGTAGATTGTCTGAGATCGCCATTGCCATCGCTTCAAGTGATTTAATAAAAATATTGCCAACAAAACCATCACTAATCACAACATCAGCATTGGAGCGAACGACTTCTTTAGGTTCAATATTGCCGACGTAATTGATGCGCGGGTTGGCTTGCAAGAGAGCTTTGGCTTCCTTGATTACACTATTGCCTTTGCTATCTTCTTCACCATTCGAGAGAAGTGCCACCCGTGGTACATCAAATTTGAGAACATGTTCAGAATATAAACTGGCCATGAGGGCAAATTGTTCCAGCCATTCAGGTTTACAATCAACATTGGCACCAATATCTGCCAAGATAATATATTTACCTTCAAACGGGACAATGCCTGAAATTGATGGGCGATGCACACCGGGAATACGCTTTAATTTGGTCAATGTCGCGACTGTAAGAACAGCGCCTGTGTTGCCAACACTGACAAAACCCTCGGCCTGACCATCTTCAACCAAGCCGAGGCCCACATGAATAGAAGATTGAGGCTTACCCCGCACAATTTCATTGGGAGCATCATCCATTGTCACGGCTTGCTCGGCGTGGACAACTTCAATAGACAAGCCCTGTATATCATGCTTGGCTAGCTCGGTCTTAATCTTGGTTTCATCGCCAACCAGGACAATCGTGATGTTGTGTTCACGCGCGGCTAAAATTGAGCCAGCTATGTCTGGGACCGGATTATTGTCAGATCCCATTGCATCCACAGCGATTCGCATAAATAGGTTGCTCCTCAATGATTGAGTTTCATGAATTTTGGTTTGAATTTACGTGGCATTTATTCTAATCAGGGAATGTTGATTGCGCTATAGCTTTGCGTATCGCTTGATAAATTACAATGATTTCTATACAAACAAAATACAAACGGTGCTTGAGGTTAATCCCAACCTTAGATATACTCAATAATAATGATTAGCAACCCCCTAGATAACGAGGCATTCAATTGACAATACAATCTGGTTCATTTGATAATCTCGATCTGTTACCTCAGCGTCAGTTGAATATCGGCTCTTTGGTGCCGGCTGTCTTATGGCATCGTCTGGCTCAGGATAATGGTGAATCGCTAAAAATCGGCGCATTTCATCGTTTAAATGGGGTTGTTGTCCAAATGCGTGTCTATGGACCCGCTAGCCCCAAAGTTTTGAATGAATTGGCTCAAAATGCACCGAGTGTGATGGCTATTGCCTATAACACACTTTTTGCTTATCTCGTAAATTCCCTTACCAAAGTTGGCGCTTTAATTTGCGACCTCTCGATGAACCATTTGACGGCAATATTTCCCGTGGATGGAGAAGCACGTGCGGGCTATATTTATGGCTCGGTAATTGGGGTTGAGAAAGCAATTAGCGCATTGACGGGTAAAACACCACCTGGCTATCCCGATATTCATTGGCATGTGAGTGCGGGCATTAGCTTTGGTCAAATTAATATTGCTGTTTTAGGCAACGATTTTGTTGGCCAAAAAATTGCTATTTTGGGTGGCAGTGGGAAAATGCAGGCGGAAGATGCGCTGGAACTCACCCGCCAAGGTCAAATTGTGGTCCATCGCAATATTTGGAAACGTCTGACGGTTACCCCTGAAGGCGAATGGCTCAGTGAAGATTACTTCCTGGCACAGGCTAGTTTTGCGAACAGCACGATGGGTGAAGCCTATGACCCTTCGCATTTTGCGCTACCCCAATCCAATCAAGGTACACCGCCTGTTTCTTCAATGCAAATTAACCGTCTAGCGGCCTTTGTTGATCCTCGGTTACGGACACGCCCACCATTTGCTCAATATCAAAAAGGAACTTACGCCGATAAAGTTTGCGTAGTCAATTTGCGCTTGAGCGGGTTAGCATTGATTGGGCGTAACGACTTACCGCGTTGGCAAGAAGTCCTTGAACATATTTTTGAAATTGCGAGCCGCTATGGTGGTTTGGTTAATCATGTCGTCACGGAAATGGGTATTGGCGAAGTACGTATTATCTTCGGACTTCCGCAAAACCAAGATTTTGTTGAACGCCGTGCCGCCCGTTGTGCATTAGCCTTAAATCGCGCGCTCATTCCATTAAATGTGCCCGCTCAAATTGGGATTGCCGCGAGCAATGCATTTGCGGCCTTGTTGGGAACTCGCTTTTACAGCAATTATGTGGTTGTTGCGCCAGCGATTGAACAAGCCAAGTTGCTTGCGGAAAGGGCGGAAGCTCGCGAAGTGTTGGGTGCGCGTGTCATTCAAGAAGCGACTGATGACTTATTTACTTGGCGTGAGCAGAACTTCCGTCTAGTTGATGATATTGTGTATGCTTTGGCTGGTGAAGTTAGTCTCGGCACAGGTTTAGCTGTCCGACATCAAGTTACGCGTGACCAAGTTATTGTTGGGCGCTTACTGGAACGTGAAAAAATCGAAAGTCACGTTGAACGTGCTCAAAATGGTGATGGTCATTTGCTTCTCATTGATGGTGCAGGTGGTTATGGGCGTTCCACTCTGATTGATTTGATTATTCATAAATGGATTGAGAAAAAGGGAACGGGCTTTGTATCGCTGGGCCCAACCTATAGTCCAAGTAGCCCCTATTCTTTGTGGGTCCCAATCTGGCGTTCTATTTTTGATTTAGAATTGGATGATAGTGCCCGCCAAAAACGCAACAAATTAGCCCAAGCCTTTTCGCGCATATTACCAGATGCAGATGGTGGTGTGCCGATCTTTGGCAATCTACTTGGCTTGGATATTCAAGAAGATTTTAGCCTCGATTATTTGTTACCCGAAGCGCGCCAACGACGTGTATTTGATGCAACATTGGCAATGCTTATTCAACTTGCCGATATAACCCCCATTTTGATTGTGTTTGAGCATACTGAGTACAGCGATGAATTATCGCTTAAACTGCTCAATGTTTTGGCCAGTGAGCTTAAGAACAAGCCTGTTTTATTCTGTGTCGAAGATCGTCGAAATCCAGCGCATTCATTGGTTAGGACCTTCCAAAAACCAGAGATTATTACGACTCAGCCGCTGACCAGTGCTGAAGCTTGGCTCTTATTAAAAGAACGCTTGCCTAATTTAGATATTCCCTATAGTTTCCGAACGATTATTGAAAAACAATTAGGCGATGGCCATGACCGTCAGCCCAAATATACACCGTCGCAAATTTCGTCACTTGTTACGATTCTTGAACACGAATTTTTGACGCGTGAAGGAAATAAATGGAAATTTAAACCGCAATTTACAGCTCAAGATTTACCAGCGGATGAACTTGAATCTGTGGGACGCATGTTATTAACTGTGTTAACAGAGGCCGAACGCAAACTAATTACGAATGCGGCGGTAGCTGGTATTGAGTTCCCGCATTATGCCAGTTGGCTTATTGATGACAAATCAAAATCTTCCAGTCCAGTTGAAATCGAAAAACTTGAATCGCTCGGTTTACTGCAACGTTATTTAGATAGCGGAGCTGAAGAACGGTGGAGCCGTTTTCGCCATGAAAGTGTGCGTGAGTTTTTGTATGCGCGCTTGGATGCTGACGAGCGGAGCCATCTGCATCGGGCCATTATCAAGTGGCAACGCAAACACATGCCGGGACGCGCCGGTGCTTCAATAATCGCCGCACATGCGGAACGGATGGGCGATAGCTCAGCGGCAGTGAAAGCCTATTTGGAAGCGGCCGAATTTGCAGCGGATTGGGGTGCGACATCCGAATCCATGCAACATCTCTTAGCGGCTGAGCGTCATTTAGCGCGCGCTAAAACACCAGATCCGCAATTGATGCTTCAACTCTCCCTAACACGGGCCAATCTTCATTTGGCACATCAACAAATTGAAGCAGGTTTAATTGAAGCAGACAACGCTCTCAATTATGCGGCACGAGCTGACGACACTATCGGCAAGGCCAGAAGTTTGCTTTATCGCGCTCGTTTTGCTCAACTTTTAAATGATCATGAAACCATGCTCCACGCGACTGAACGCGCCTATAAATTTGCCGAAGCGGCTGACTATCCGCCTATTTTGACAGAAACTGCTTGGTTGCGTGCCAAAGCGCTTATGTTTAATCAAAAACGACGTGAAGCAGTGCGTTTGTTGTTGAATGTGCTGGATCATCATTCATTGGATGACAATGAACTTCAGCTTGAGATGCGCCTTGATATGATTCGTATTTTATTGGCGGACAATCAACGGGAACGTGCCTATGAACACATCCAACGC
>JBNLCD010000520.1:0-4241 GCA_050303635.1 Anaerolineae bacterium | reverse complement strand
ATCCGCATTGAGATTGAGCATCGCACTGGCATTATCACGCGCTAATCCATTGGCTAAACCAGTTAATAGAAAGACAAGCCACGCAATGAGGATCATTACACTGCCAATCAGCATAAAGCGAAGCCATGAGTGTCTTAGCTCACGGAGAGCAAGGAACATAGGGTTTTTCTCCTAAATATTTCGAATAGAGATCAAGTTCAAAAATTGAATAGTCAAGATCTGACTATTCAATTTTTGAATGATAACTCCAATTCTGTTACAATGTCAACACTGATATAATCGGAAACTAGCGCTGATCCATATCGCCCAACGGAAAAAGGATTTTTATGTCTCGTGAATTACTGGTTTTAGGCCTGCTTCGTCAACAAAAAATGCATGGGTATCAACTCCATGATTTTATTGAGCAAAATTTGTCATCTTGCACCGACATGAAAAAACAAACCCTCTATGCCCTGCTTGATAAACTGGCCAAAAAGGAGTGGGTAGAAGTGAGTGAGGAACAAGAAGGCAATCGGCCCATCCGCAAAGTTTATGCCATTACATCCAGTGGTGAAGCCGAATTTCAACGTTTGCTCCGCGCCAATCTGAGTCAACATGGGGAGACTGTTTTTGTCGATGATATTGGCATGGTCTTTATTGATGCGTTGCCAAGTAATGAAGCCATTGAATTTTTGGTCTCGCGGCGCGAATTGATTGTTGAAAAGCTTGCTGGAATTCAACCTGTGGTGGATATGCATCAAGGTGGTGCCCGACTGGTTGTGGAACATCAGGCCTATCATCTTGAATCAGAGATTCGGTGGCTTGATAAGGTTATCGCTGATCTAGAAAGCCAATAGCGAGCCAGATCTGTTATCCGGCGGGTTCTCACTGTTTACCTGAAATCAGTTGCCTCACGCTTTAAACTCCGACGGTTTCCGCTACAATCAGACGGCATACTATTCGCGCCCAAAGGATAATTGAACTTTATGACCGAGCAACCAGTATCTAAGCACATTGACCCTGCCTTGATTTGGGGAATTTTGTTAACCAGTTTGGTTGGTGTGGTGGCCTTTCATATGCCGTGGCATGATCATGCAGTGGCCGCGTTCCGGCTGAATGCTTTTGATCTGGCTGAATGGGGAACATTGCACCCCACCATTCGTCTGGAGAGTCCTACCCTTTGGTCTAGTTTGCTTTTACGTTGGCCTTTGCTAGGATTAGGCTTGAGTATGGCCATTTCAGCCAATCATCTGCGCGATGAACGTTGGCGCTGGATTTGGCGCGGAATTGCAATTCTGGTCGTTTTACGCCTGAATCCGCCCATTGAATTTTATAAGGGTCCGGGCAGTGCGGGTGATAATGAACAGCAACTTGGTTATTTAACGCTTGTCGGTTTAGTCAGTGTGCTTGTTCTAATTGGCACCCAACGTTGGCTCAACAAATTCTACTGGCCGATTTTGTTGGTTATCTGGCTTTCGATTGGCTATGGCAGTTGGGAAGGGTTGCGACGGATTACACTGGTGGTTGAATCATTGGCCGTTGAAGTGAATTATGGTGGTGGTTTTTATCTGATGATGAGTCTGGTTGTTGGCATAATTGGCTTAGCCATCGGAAAAATGATACAAATTTATCGTCGCTAGCTTGCACAAAAAAATAAAGTGAGGGATAATTAGCTTATATAGAACAAATGAGCTAAAAGGATTTTCCCAATGAGTGATGTTTTAACGGTAGAAGAACATTTTCTCAACAAGGAACCTCATGTGCGGCCACTTTATGAATGGCTTTTAATTAGTGTACGTGAGCTGGGTGATGTCCAAGAAGCGCCGAAGAAAACGTCCATACATCTCGATCATCACAAAAGTTTTGCGGGAGTTTATACCCGTCAGTCTTATATCAATGTCCGTTTCCGTTTAGATCATCCGATTCAAGATAGCCGTATTCTCAAGGTCGAAAAACTTTCGAAACGGCGTTATTTGATGACAGTTAAATTGGAAGATCTGGATGAAATTGATGATCAACTCATGGGTTGGTTAAAAGAAGCTTATGAATTGAGTGCCTAACCGAATAGGTATTCATCGCTAACAATGAAATAGTTTAGTCAATAAAAGGTGGAGCAAGTTTGTTCCACCTCATTTTTAACTGGAAAAACAGCATAGGGGAGTAGGTATTGTATGCAGAGTAGTCATATGTCATGGTGGCGAGTGATTTATTCCGAAGGCGATAAGAAATCGACTTTAGATCGTCAGGTTTTGCGCCGAGTAATGAGCTACGCCAAGCCATATAAAACGCAGATTGCGTTAATGTTCGTGACGATTATCATTTCATCAGTGCTGGGGCTAGCAGGGCCGCTCATTTTGAAAGAAGTCATTGATAACGCCTTGCCCAATAAAGATCTCGGACTATTAACCACGCTGGCGGTAGCCTTGATGGTTGTCCCCTTAGTCAATGCGGCTGTGTTGGTTTATCAACGTTGGCTGAATGCGTCGATTGGTGAAGGCGTGATTTACGATTTGCGCGCACAACTTTATAAGCATATGCAAGCCATGTCGCTCCGGTTCTTCACGAATACTAAAGTTGGGGAGTTGATGAGCCGCCTCAATAACGATGTGGTAGGTGCCCAACGCGCTGTCAATACGACCTTGGTCAGCATTGTAACCAACTCTATGAGCGTGTTAGCGACCCTCACTTTGATGCTCATTTTAGAACCCGGTTTGACACTTTTAGGATTAGTTGTTGTCCCATTCTTCATCTTACCAGCGCGTCGTATGTCCAATATTTTGCGCAATATTGCTCGCTATCAAATGGAACAAAACGCCAAGATGAATGCGCTGATGAACGAAACACTCAATATTAGCGGTGTCATGCTGGTTAAGCTGTTTGGCCGTGGGGATAGTGAAAATGCCCGTTTTGAAAAGCGTGCCGCGAGTGTGCGTGATGCAGGTGTCCGTCAAGCGCTGAGCGGGAGCTTCTTCTTCGCCTTCCTGGGTTTGATTGGCGCAGTCGGTACGGCCATTGTCTATTATGTGGGTGGTCGTTTAGTCTTAGATGGGACATTCACTATCGGGACGATTGTGGCTTTTGCCGCTCTGTTAACCCAACTTTATGGCCCATTGCAAGCTTTGGTGAATGCACCCGTTGATTTTGTCACCTCCATGACCAGTTTTGAACGCGTGTTTGAAATCTTGGATGTTGAGATTGAAATCCAAGAAAAAGAAGATGCTGTTGAATTAAAAGACTTACAAGGTCGTGTTGTTTTCGATGGGGTCAGTTTTGCCTATGAAACTGAGGGTGACGAGAACTTGATGCTCTCTGACGTGAAACGCTATCACAATATGGACAGTGTGGAGCGTGTGATGTCGGATGATGAGGACCAAGACAAAGAATCCAGCAACGGTCATAATGGAGCCAAATCTGAGTCGGAAGAAGCAATCAGTCCGGAAGTGGCGAATTCACAGGCGCGGACCATGGCGCTGAGTAATGTCAGCTTTGACATTGAACCGGGGCAACTGGTGGCGCTGGTGGGCCCGAGTGGGGCAGGTAAAACCACCATTACCTATTTGATGCCGCGTCTCTATGACCCCACAGAAGGCAACATTTCAGTGGATGGCCATAATTTGCGCGATGTGACTTTAAAATCTCTCAGCGAACATATCGGGATGGTGACGCAAGAAACCTATCTCTTCCATGATACCTTGCGCATGAATTTACTTTATGCCAAACCAGATGCCACGCAAGAAGAAATTGAAGCCGCTTGCCGCGCCGCGAATATTCATGATTTTATTATGGGCCTCGAAGAAGGTTATGAAACCGTCGCAGGTGAACGTGGTTATCGCTTGAGCGGTGGTGAAAAACAACGGATTGCGATTGCCCGTGTTTTGCTCAAAGACCCTAGTATTTTGGTGCTAGATGAAGCCACATCCCACCTTGATTCTCAATCTGAAAAGCTTATCCAAGCCGCATTGGAGCGGGTGATGGAAAATCGCACGAGTATGGTGATTGCGCACCGTTTGAGCACCATTCTCAACGCCGATTACATCATTGTGCTTGATCAAGGCCGGATCGTGGAACAAGGTACACATGATGAGCTCATTTTGAATCAAGATGGGTTATACTTACGACTTTACGATATGCAATTTAAGGATAAAGTATTGGGGACACGTACACCAATCCCCAATCTCTAATTATGGAAGAACAAGAACCTATCACCGAGACCGACCCTTTTGAATACCCTGCGGATGTTTTATTTGTTGAGGTAAACGGCC
>JBNLCD010000519.1:0-4254 GCA_050303635.1 Anaerolineae bacterium | reverse complement strand
GGAATCAATATTATCTTCAATACGTTCACTCCAAACCAGCCTGTTACTTTTACTTTCAAGTAACTGAGCATTAATACGCACGATGTTATTATAACTTCTGAACGATCCCCTGATCAGGTAATCCGAATTTTCAATGAAATCCTCATAGCGCACCTGCATATAGTTTTTCTGCGGTCTATTGAAGATAAAGCCCGTGATAGGATTGATGGTATTCCAATTGATGATAGAGGTTGCGACACTCATTTTACGCATAGGTTTACCCGTATTGGGGTCAAATTTAGAGCGCGTCCATGAATAAGCCACGCCGCGCGCATCTCTTATGAGATGAACGACATACAGCTCTACAAACGGTAAGCGTGCAAGTTGTAACGCATAGGTTGCCACTTTGGACGAATCAATTAAGACTTTGGGTTGAATAATATCTCTGATATTTCCATAAAAATCGCTGATTTTTTGATGGAAAAAATCATATTCTTCAGTTTTGTTTAGGAGAATTCTATGTAAATAGCGATGTCGCGCATTTTTGTTTGCCGCGTTAATTAGTCTGGTAAAATCAAATTCATTGTCTGAACCAAATGTGCGCTGAATAACTTCACCCCAAGCGTCACACGCGTTGATACTCTGCCCACATTCACACAATCGACCTTCAGAAAAATTGCGTTGCCAAGCCAATAATAGTTCGCCGGCAAAGAAGAAATTGTCTATTTCGCCTAGCGCGCTACCAAATAGAGTGGTTCCACTTCGGCCACAACCGGCAATATACAGAACTTTAAGTTTTTCCAAAACATTCTCCACTACTTGAGTTTTCTCTTTAGCCAAGCTGAGGCGTTGGCAAATAGAATTTTATCTTCTATATCGAGCCCCAAAACGATTAGGCTACCGAAAAAAATGATAGTTATTAAGGTTGATCCTAAAATGAGATCTTGTAAATCACCGAAGCTTATCATCTGCTTAAAACCCAAAACCACTAGAATACTTAAGATAGCAGATAAAATACCTTTAACATAGTTCTTAGTATAAGGCCAGAGAGCCAACGATGTTTTCACGCGCCAGAGATGTATAATAAACATGGCGCTGGTCACGACCGAAGATGCAATGGCGGCACCCACGATACCTGACAAAGATGTCAACACAACAATCAGAATCAGATTGATGACCAGAAGCATGGCTGAAACCTTAAACCAGAACATCTGCTGGCCCGTCATCACCAAGATTGCACCCACGGGTCCCGTACCGGCATTGATCAGTTGACCAAGCACTAGAATAATCATCACGGTTTGGCCATTAAGATAAGTCGAACCAAATAGTAACTCAATTATATTGGATGGGTACATAATAATGGCAATAAAGACCGGCAGGCTCAAATAAAGAGACCACTTTGTTGTGACCTGCACAAGCTGATTGAGCCGATCTTTCCTATCACTGTGATAATAATCCGCAATGATGGGCATCATAATTAATACAAAAGAGCCACCTATTGTATTTAAAATAAATGCTAGTTGCGCAACTGCTTGATAAGTCGCAACTTCAGTCGCGGCCACAAAATAACCAATGAGGATGCGATCTGAACGAGTAATAAGCATACTGAGTGGTAACATCAACGGTAGCGAAGCTGATAAAAGAACCCTGGTATTGAAATTCTCAGTATCTGACTTCGCGAATAGTATATCTCCATAAAGTTGCTTGACGAACTTAAATGAGTAGAGCAAAGCGATCAAGTGCGCAAGGAATAACGCAACTAAGGCGGCTTCCATTCTTAGATTTAGCACGGCAAGCAAAATAAAAATACATAGGTTAGAAATCGGAATAAGAAACTCGCCAATGATGGTCGCGTATTCCATTTTCTTGGTGAGCTTCGTAATGCTGACATTAATGATGATGATAACGGCGAGTGGCAGACTTAACGCCACAGCGATCAAGACAATCTGTAAATCTGGTTCATTGTATAAGTTGGCAATCCAGCTTGATAGAAGAATGATCAAAATCGAAATGAGACTGACGAATATGACGGCTAACCGCCATGTCTTAAAAATTAACCCTCTAAAATATTGGGTCCCTTGTTCTAATGAGGATACCCCAAAGTAGAGCACGCTTTTATCGAGGCCAATGGTGAGCATGATACTTAATAATAGAAACCAGTTCCAACCAATTGCATAAATGCCATAAACCGATTTACTTAAAATTCGGGCTAACAAGATTTGGGTTACGAGAATTGCAAAACGCCCTGTAAACTTTCCAATCAGGCTGATACCCGCGCCTTTAGCAAGTATTGAAATTTCTTTTTTTGTTATGTCGTTGCTTGATTGGACAGTTGGGTTAGAATCAGACAAATGCAAATTATCTTTCAGGTATCTTCGGCAACATCACAATAATATAGGCTATGGCTATTAATGAGATTTGCGATGTCGCCATAATCTAGGATGTTTTACGCTGTCGCCGGATGGTTAGGCTCAATTTTTGTGCGAATAGTGTAAGCTAAGCCAATGCCCGTTAACGACCAAAACCATATACCACCCATTGGACCCTCAATAATAACACTGAAGGATGCCGAAAATAACAAACAAAGCCAAAAAATTAATAGCCAAGCAACAACGTTCGATTCTATGATCAAGTTGTTTTTGCGATATTTAATGGCATGCATCAGCATATGGACTATATATGCCAGCACAAACACCACCCACAACCCAAATCCGATTACACCCGAGCGCGCGAGGAAGGACATTGAGATATTATGTGGATAGCGGTTTAGTCGGGTGGTTTCAGCATCATATAAAAATCCATCATCGGCGGCTAGATTTACACCATAACCTTTACCCTGCCAAAAATAATCTCCAAAGATGGTATAGTTAACAACTTCTTTCCACCAATTCATGCGCCATTCAACAGTTTGGTGCAAAACTTCAGTATCGTTCAATATGACTTCATCTGTGTCAGCGTCGTTGTTATCGATGGTGTCACTACTGTTATCAGCATTATCGGAGCTATTATTTGCAATGTCAGTTCCAAATGCAATATCAATAAGACTGATAAAATTTTCTGTAAATTGCGAGGTGCTTAAATCTTGCTGACCCACCGAATCTTTATAATCAATTTCAATATTTGATGCTAAAAACAAACTAACAACACTGGCAACAACGACCAATCCGACAAGCCCACGGGCACTCAAGCGCCACAGATTTGAAAGAATCAGACCACTTAAGGCTGACAAAGTTGCGGCTCTGTTACTTACACCGAACACAATCCAATCAAGCGCCCACAATATCCATAGGGTGATGGTTGAAATCCAGCGTGATGAGAACAAGTATGGATAAATTAATACTAAATAGGCGGCCACACCGGCTAAATGGAAACCAGCATTATCAGATCGTACTTCGATTAACGAAATGTCCGAGAGTGGCGTCATGATATTAACATTATAAATTTTATTGAGTGGCCACAGAATGAATGTAATCACTAAATAATATGGAATCAGAGCACCGTATAATTTAACAAACTGATCGATTTTTTTAACGGGAATCAGGAGATAGATCGCAATCGCGAAAACGGCATAAGCCCAGATGACAGAATCGCGAAATACATCTGCCACAGGATAGCGGGGAACATCAAATACGCTCCGAATGCCATGAAAGATCATGAATACCAGTAGGATCATCGGCATCGGTTTTCTCAAGCGGGCAATATAATCTGGCAAATTGTTTCTTAGCGTAAACAACACAACAAGAACAGCCAATAGGATACCTATTTCACCGATAAAAATGGGCGATAATTCTAAGTTAGCAAAACCTTTGCCAAAGAATTGATATCCAAAGAGCAGAAAGACCATAAATTCCCAGAAAATCAGATATCGATCAGATACCTGCTTTTTCAGCATAACGAACGAAGCTAATCCCAAACCTAGTGCAATCAGGATCAAGTTAACGGCGGTACTATTGATAATATTGCCTGCGACAAAAATTAACGCTAAAAAAGCGAGAAGAAGGATATTTTGACGTGTTTTCTTTGACAATTCATGATTGAACATGTTGATTACTTTTCATTGCTTGAAAGCGGGATTAGATTAAGAAGTAAAGTGTGATTAGTTGACTAAGCACGGCAAGCATGACTTACAATCGATTAGGCAGTTTAGGCCTTTAAGATACTAGCAAAAAACAATAATTATACTAGATGAAATATTCACTGCCGCTTTTCGGGAATACGTGCTAGAAAGACATTCTTCAGGGTATTTAAACCACGTCTTTTAATCCTGTATCACTC
>JBNLCD010000518.1:0-4261 GCA_050303635.1 Anaerolineae bacterium | reverse complement strand
TCATGAGCTTGGCTGATTGGAATGCAATCGAAGATGCTGGCGATCTTGTACCGTTCAATGCCAGTGCGGATGTATTGTCCAATTGTTTAGAACCGACTGTTGATAATGTTATCAGTGGTGAATATCCGCTCGGTCGCCGCTTCTTGCTGTATGTTAATACGGCTAGCTTGGCTAAAGATGGTGTTTCACCAATGTTGAACTATGTTTTGAGCGAAGATGGTGCACCTGCTTTGGCCAGCAACAGTGGTTTCTCGGCACCGAGTGAAGATGCCGTCGCCCGTGGCGTAGCTAATCTTACAGACGTTAACACAGGCCGCACATTTACCCGCGCCAATACCCCATTTGACATCAACACTGCCGCCGCTGGTGAAGTTAATATCACCACTGTTGCGCGCGCGAATGTCGCAACTCGCGTGGTAAATAGCAATTTTGATAATACATTCCCAAATGTGACTTTCAATGTTAATCCAGCCACCGAAGACGAAGCTTGGGCCGCATTCTGTAACGGCGAAACCGATATTATCCAAGTTTCCAGCTTGCGTGAATGTGACAATGGTGTCACCGCTCATTCCATTAGTTATGGTGGCGATGCGGTTGTCCTCCTGGTTGCAAATGAAGATTTGCCGGCTTGTGTCAGCTACGAAGATATCAATAGTTTACTGGCAAATAGCACCATCGACCCAAATAAGGGTATGATGGCTGACGATGCCGAAGCTTCAACCGATAGCGAAGATGGTGGCGATACCCCTGAACAAAGCGATCCCGCTCCGCAAGGACCGACGGATTGGAGTGGTTTGGGTGTTGATTTGCCATTACTCATTCTGTCACCACAATTTGCCGGTGTTGAAAGCGATGTGATTTTCAGTATCACCGCTCCGGGACAAAATTTCTTGCCACGGAATGATGCACCAACCGTTCAATTTGACCGCACCGATGTAAGCATGAGCGCCCTTGATTATCGCGTTGCTGGCTTAGCTCAATATGATGGTGGTGCCCTGGCCTATATGACGTGGAGCGATTGGCAAAGTGTAGAAGATGCTCCGGCCAGTGTACGGGCTTTGCAAATTGGCACCGATTGTGTTGCACCGAGCGTTGAAACCATTACTGACGGCAGCTATCCTTTCAGCTTGAACTCATATATTGTGTTCTCTGAGAATGCTTTGAAAGATAGCAATACGGCAACTTATGTTTGGTATGCTTATGATAGTGTCGCCCTTGACCAATTGGCTACTTTGAATTTAGCTGGCTTTGATCAGGATGCCCTTGAAGCTGAACAAAATGCCCGTTTCGAATTGTTTGTTGAACTCTACGCTCAAGGTTTGGCCGAAGCTGAAGCCGCCACTGAAGAAGATACAACCACAGATGGCACTGGTGATGAAGCAACGACTGAAGATAGTACAGACGAAGCAACCACTGACGAAGCTACCGATGAAACGACTGAAGATACCACCACCGAAGAAGATACATCACTTGAAGAAACCACTGATGCAACTCCTGAAGAAGATGGTGATACTGCCACGGAAGCGACTGAAGAGCCAACGGCAGAAGCTACCGCTGAGTAAGTCAATTACTCAACAAATTAGATTTTATGAGGACGAGCCACACGGCTCGTCCTTTTTGTTTGCGTGGTAGTAAATTACTGGTTCAAGAATTTCCGCATTTCATTCATCGCTTGGGTCAAATTATCGCGGGCAAAACCATCATCATAGTGGAAACGATAGGCTTCCAAGAAAAGTTGCACCGAATACAGGCCTAAATAAGCGTAGGTTCGGAAACTGGGCGGAAACGTCCGGCCATAACCTTCCCAAAAACTGGGCTTTAATTCATCAAGATAGTGAAAGACCCATTCGGCTTCAGGATCACCCCACAAGGCTCGTTCTGCATCAAGAAGCCCGACAATATGAGTGTGATTGTCATTGAGTAGAACATTCTTTGGCCATAAATCGCCATGCAGAAGATGGGGAACTTCAATTTCATTCAGCAAATGGCGACCTTGGTCTAGCAAGTCAATAAAATCAGAGATGCCCGAACTATCTAATTCGAGTGCTTGTAAATCCGCCAGCATATCCGACACGATAGTGATGACCGCTTCAGCCCATGTATCAAATTGAGGTAAAGGTTCGGGAAATCCAAATTTTTTGTCTGTCACACTATGAATTTTCTGCGCAATTTCGCCGAGTTGATGCCAGAGTTTTTGCGTTTGACTGTCGTCAAGTTCATCTTTTATTTCGTCCCAGAGTTGCCCCTCTAAAAAAGTCTGGAGGACATAATCGCGCGGAATAATGTCGCCGCTGAAATCAGCTAAGACCGTTTGGGGAATGATGGCTTGAATACACTCAAAATAAGGTTCGATTGTGTTTTCGCGACGCAATAGTAATCTTTCATTGGAAAATACATAAACGCTCCGATCAGGTCCAATACGCAAAATTTGCGCATCATTATTGTTGTATTTAATGAGATAAGCATTGTTGAACATCCCCGACGATAATTCTTGCACTGTCGAAATATCATCTAGGGAAATTGCGGCATGTTTGAGAATATTTTTTATCTCGTGCAAACTTAACGGTCTTTGAAAACTGTTTTCATCGCGGTCAATTGGTTGATAATCCATTTCATTTAGTCCCTGTAAAACTCACATTATCATAAATACACCTACGCAACTGAAAAGTTTAGTATTAGTGGTCAGGTCAGCGTTTGAAACAACGATTACACCACGTCCCAAAAACACCTGCCCAATTTTAAACCATCTCATGTATAATACGCCGCGTTAGATTGGTTCTTATGGAGAGATTTATCGCCGATGAATCTATTAGATTATGTACGGATTATTGTCCGGCGTGGCTGGATTGTTGTGCTGGCCATGATTTTGACAGCAGGTGCGGCCTTTGGTTTTAGTAAAGTGCAAACCGAAGAATACCGCGCTACGCAAAAAGTTTTGCTTTTACCGGCTCGGAATGATCTGGGTCTTTCTGAAACCCTGCGGATTTTGTTGCGGAGTTTTGTTGAATATCTGAACACCGACCAAGTTGCCCAAGCGGTCATTACTGAGCTTGAGCTTGATATGCAACCCGGTGAACTCCGTTCCAACACAACGATTAATTCTGATCCCACAACTTTGACTATTCAAATTGATGTGGATTTGACGGATGGTAACCAGGCCGCTCAAATTGCGACGGAATGGGGTAACCAACTGGTTAAATTCCGTGATCAAGAAAACAGTAATTTGCGGATTGAAGATCGTATTGAAGCCCGTCGACTGGATAATGCAACCTATCATCTTTATCGCCCCAATACACGGGTGAATGTGATGGCGGGGGCCGTTCTGGGTATATTGATTGGGGCTATCGTGATCTTCGTTCTAGAATATTTAGAATCTAATATTATTCGGAATGCGAATGATATTGAGCGCCAGCTTGAGCTTGATTTGCTCGCTAGCGTACCTGAAGACCATTAGAAAAGGGGTGCATGATGAGTGCTGGCTTAATTATGTTGAAAGATCCTCGTTCAGCGGCGGCAGATGCCTATCGCACACTCCGCACGAACTTGATGTTTACCCGTTTGGATAATCCGCTCACTACGGTGGGGGTGACATCCCCTGCTGAAGATAATCACAAAGGATTGGCCGCGGCTAATTTGGCAATTGCATTGGCTCAAGCCGGACGTCGCACAATTCTGGTTGATGCAGACTTGCGGTTGCCAACTCAACACGAAATTTGGGGGACCGCTAACGACACCGGGTTAACCAATGTTTTGTTAGATGAAGCGAATAATCTTCCTCTGTATACAACTGAAGTTGATGGTCTGCAAGTTTTGACATCAGGCACGTTACCACCGAATCCAGTTGATGTACTGGCTTCACAACGGATGGATGCCCTGCTAGAACAGCTCAAAGCGGAAGCTGATATTCTTATTTTCGATATGCCACCTGTCTTGGTGGCGGCGGATGCTTCAGTTTTGGGGCAAAAATTAGATGGCGTGATTTTGGCCATTCAAGCCAATAAGACACGCCGCGATCATACCGCACGGGCCAGGGCTCAATTAGAACGCGTTGATGTCAATTTGCTGGGAGCCGTCCTTTTGGATGCCCCGGCAGAACGAGCTTCAAGCAATTATCGCTAATCGCTTACAATAATATGATTACCAACTCTAGGTCACAGCACACTGTGGCCTAGTGCTATACTAACGAAAAAACATTCCCAAAATTTGCGCAGAGTTTAAGAAGGGGTTTCATTTTGAAAGGTTTGATTCTGAGCGGAGGCAA
>JBNLCD010000517.1:0-4270 GCA_050303635.1 Anaerolineae bacterium | reverse complement strand
AAATTGCTTGGATAAACTTCTCAAGTTTAGCTTGTTTTTCTTTCTCATCATCTTTGACTTGAGGTTGATCAGTCATGGCGAGACTCCCTTGATATTCCAATAAATAGTTTAGACTGTCGGTTGGTTCACCCTCATAATAATAACAAAAAAATAGCGCTTCTGGGTGATTGAGGCAAATCATCATAGAAATTTGGGAGGCTTCTCGTTATACTCTAATCACAAAATCTTCGGGGCAGGGTGAAAGTCCCTACCGGCGGTGATGATACAAACAATTGTATCTTAGCCCGTGACCCGTGAAGCAATTGCTTCCGGTGGATTCGGTGAAACTCCGGAGCCGACGGTGATAGTCCGGATGGGAGAAGATGACATATTCAACCCACTAACCAATCATTGGCTTTGGTTAGGTATTGTTGTATTTATAGGAATGGTATAGGCCTTTTCTATAAAACTTGATGATACCTATAATTTTTACATTGCCATATCTTGGTTGGTTGTTGTATCTTGTCTTGCCCCGAAACGTGTATTCGTAAATCGACATTTAAGGGCAAGATTTTATGTTTTCTATGCGGAAAGTGCTCCAATGGTTTGACTGGCGACTGGTTTTTGTACCAGTGTTAGGCATTCTAATATGGTTCATCTGGTTGAAAACAGCTCAATCAGGGCGGTACCCCGCTTTTATCTTGCCGCATCCTGAAACGGTACGCCTACGCTTCATTGAACTCTATGAAACAGGCAATCTGGGGCGACACATGGCTCTTACCATGCGCGAAGCCTTTACCGGATTATTTTTTGCCACAATTTTGGCCGTGGCTATCGGTTATTTGATTGCGCGGGTCCGCATTATGGATTATGTTTTGACCCCCTATTTGATATTCCTCCAAGCCGTTCCCATTATTGCTATCTCACCCTTAATCATTATTTGGTTTGGCACCGGATTTACCGGAAAAGCCATCATTTCAGGCTTAATTACCTGGTTTCCGATGTTAATTGGAACGATTGTTGGTATTCGCGGTGTACCGCCCAATTTACGAGAATTGATGAAATCGAATGTGGCTAATCCGTGGCAGGTGTTCTGGCATCTAGAAGTGCCCGCCGCTTTGCCAGAATTATTGGGTGGTTTCAAAATTGCGGTGACCTTATCAGTTATTGGCGCGGCAGTCGGTGAATTTATCAGTGCGACTGAAGGCTTAGGCTTTTTAGTTGTGTTTGGACGAGCGACATCAGACACACCATTAGTTATTTGTGCCGTTTTTTTACTAACGCTCGTCTCTTTAGTTTTGTATAGTTTAACATCCTGGCTAGAGCATTTGCTGTTGCAATGGCAACGCGTTAGCCAGAATTAAATTTTTGTATTTACTGCTTAATCTGTTTTCTAACAAAAGGAGCATAGGGAGCCTCTATGGAAACAACAACCAATCGTACACGCCTCGGCTTAATTGTATTGGGGCTTATTATCGCGGCGATTGTCGCCGGTGTATTTGTCTTGTCTGGTGATGATACCGATAGCAAAAAAGACACTGTGGTGAATGATGAGGGCGAAGAACTGCAAAATGTGACCCTGTACCTCACCTTTCAACCGAATATTCAATTTAGCCCGGTTTATGTGGCCATTGATAATGGTTATTTTGCCGATGAAGGGTTGAATGTCTCGGTTGAATATATTTTTGAATCGGCCATTGTGGATGGGTTAGCCATTAATCAGATGCAATTCGGTATTTTGGGCGGTGAACAAGTTTTACTTGCGCGTCGGGCTGAAAAATCGTTGGTTTATGTGATGGAATGGTATCATCGTTTCCCGGTAGGGATTGTGGTGCCTGCCAATTCAGATATCGAAGAACCGGCTGATCTGAGCGGTAAGCATGTGAGTTTACCTGCCGCTGAAGGTGCAAGCTATATGGGCTGGCGCGCGTTGCTAACTGCGGCTGATCTGAGCGAAGATGATGTCGAAACAAGCGTCGTCGGTTTTGCCGCCAAAGAGCAAATGTGTGAAGAAAATGTTGATGCGGCAGTAGTTTATATCGCTAATGAACCGCTTCAAATTGCCAGTGATTGCTACGAAGTCCGTGTCATCGAAATTTCAGATTACACCAATCTGGTTGCCAATGGTTTAGTGACGAACGAACAAACGATTGCCGATAATCCTGAACTTGTCTTCAAGATGACACGCGCTTTCCAACGTGGGATTGAATTTACGATCAATAATCCCGATGAAGCCTTTGATATTGGCCTCACTCGTTTGCCTGAATTAGCCGAATCGCAATATGATGTTCAACGCGAAGTTTTGGCTCGTTCCATTGATTTATGGGTCTCGGAAAATCCCGGTCAAACGTCGATTGAACGCTGGCAAACCACTGAAGATACCTTGGTTGATGCAGGCCTCCTCCAAGAAGCTTTCTCAGTAGAGGGCCTGAAAGCCGCCTATAGTAACGGTTTCTTACCCGCTGTAGAGGAATAATACTAAGCATGATATCTGCAACCACTCCACTCGTTCAAGTGCAAACGGTAGCCCATCAATTTCGGAATCAAGATGGGCAAGCCATGCAAGTTCTCGAAAATGTTTCTTTTGAATTACCTCAAGGAACATTTACCTGCTTGATTGGGCCGAGTGGTTGCGGTAAATCCACGTTACTGCGTATTCTTGGCGGTTTAATTCAACCTCAGGTTGGTCAGGTGCAATTTGCTAACCGGAAATTAAATTCTCCTCAACGGAATATCAGTATTGTTTTTCAAAAAGACAATCTAATGCCGTGGCGCACAGTCTATTGGAATTTAGTGTTACCTTTACAACTTGCTGGCTATAGCAAATCTGAACGGCTCGAAAAGGCCAAGTATTGGTTAGAAGTCACTGAGTTACAAGATTTTGCAGAGAGTTATCCGGCTCAATTGTCGGGTGGGATGGCGCAACGAGTCGCCATTGCGCGAGGTTTGATTACTGAACCCGATTTACTTTTGCTTGATGAACCATTTGGGGCGTTAGATGCGCTAACACGTGAAAATATGTGGCAAGAGTTATTGCGATTGTGGACGTCAACCCAAGCCACCGTACTCATGGTGACTCACAGTATCCGCGAGGCGTTGCTATTAGCTGATAATCTATTGGTAATGAGTCAGCGACCGGGCCGAATTATTGAGCAACTTCCCGTCCCATTTACGCGCCCCCGTGACCTCGACTTATTAACACAGCCTGAATTTGTTAAACTTGAGGCAACTGTGCGCAATATGTTAGGCCGTTGAGTAGGCAACATGCTCAAGTGTATCCACTAAATCATGTTTGGTGACGGGTTTGGTCAGAGTGGCAGACGCCCCTAATTTGAAAGCCAGATCACGATGGTCAACATGACTTAAAATAATAACCGGAATTGATGAAATTCGTGGGTCAGTCTTTAATTTCTTCAAGACTTCCCAGCCATCCATGCTCGGCATCATAATATCGAGAGTGATAATATCTGGCTGGGCTTTAATCGCTTTTTGAATACCATCCCGACCATTTTCAGCAATAATGACATCCCAATAAGGTTTTACAGCTAAAATGGCATCACGGGCATACATTTGGGCATCATGTTGGTCATCAATGACGAGCACTTTAAGCGAAGAATTGCTAGGTGCTTGGTGCATCTGAGCTTGCGCAACTTGCGGAACCGGCGTCGTACCCGCACGCGGCAATGTGAAATAGAAGGTTGTGCCCTGATTAACTTTGCTCTCTAGCCAGATATTGCCGCCGGACATTTCAATGAGTTGTTTGGTGATATTCATCCCCAGACCAGTGCCACCATATTGGCGTGTGGCCGTGTTATCAATTTGCCGGAAGGCTTCAAAAACATCATCAATTCGATCCTCAGAAATCCCAATCCCTGTATCTTCAATCAAGAATTGCACCATATCTTTTTGGGATGTGGCTGATATGCGAATATGGCCTTCATGTGTAAATTTCACGGCGTTACTGAGCATATTGGTGAGGATTTGCCCCATCCGTTTCGCATCAACTAAGGTCGCGGGTGCCTCGGTAAATTCGCGTTTAATTTCCAAGTTCTTGGCTTCGGCATTCGGTAAAACCACTTGAATCGCATTTTCAATCATTTCCGATGTGTTAACCACAACCGGTTCAAGCACAAGTTGCCCTGTTTCAATACGACTTAAATCAAGAATATCATTAATCAAGTTAAGGAGGTCATTGCCGCCGCTGAAGATGATTTGGGCAGCTTCCACCTGTTCTTTGGTGAGATTTTCATCTTCATTTTCGGCCAGGATGCGTGCCAGAATGAGTAAACTG
>JBNLCD010000516.1:0-4271 GCA_050303635.1 Anaerolineae bacterium | reverse complement strand
AGGGCATCAGTAAATAATTACGCTCAGTATGTGAAATAGAATGTTCGATATTAGATTTTAGTGAGGTTTGTTGAGTGACTGCATCAGTTCCAATATGATAATAACAATAATCCCATTGCGCGAAATACTTATCAATTTGTACGCCAACATAATCGTCCAAAATCTCACAAATCAAGATCGGGCGATCACGTTTAATGGTCTCTTGCGCACCTTCAATGACCTGAGGTTCAAATTTTTCCACATCAATTTTAATGAAATCGACCTTATCAATGTGGTTTTCCTGCACAAAATCATCTAAACGAATAACTTCAACTGATATTTCTGGCCACTCGGCTTCCCATTTTATGACTGATGAGCCTGTTGCTAAAGTTAAGTGCTGAGGGACATGCAAAGTTAGAGAGTCTTGTTTATCGCCCACTGCTTTTTGATAAGCATGGGCACTGGTAAATTGATTAAGTTTAAAATTGCGCTGTAAATATTCAAATACTTCAGGCATAGGCTCAAAAGCATAGACTTTGGTTTGTTTGTTTTTACCAAGCGCAATGAGGCTAAATACGCCTGTATTAGCTCCTATATCAAACATAGTATTTATATGGGGAAGCATTTGTTGGAAGACAGCTATTGTACTAGATTCAAAGCCTGTAACACCTTGTCCCCAATAAATATTACTAGCAATCTTATCCCTTCCATCTGTATACATTTTAAATTGAATTTTATCAAAACGTAAATCCAATGTGCCCATTACAGGGAAATGAATGAGTTTAGCAACGGGTAGAATCGGCTTCAGAAAGCTTAATATGTAAAGAAGAACCTTATTGATAAATGGCACAGTTATAATTTTATAAGTTATGCTTTTTAACATTGATAACCCTTAATTTACAGTTAACCATAATAAAATTAAGGGCGCGGTTACAAAACTGCGCCCTCATCTTTATTTTATTGTTGGATCAAGCGTTTTACCACTCGATACCTTTTTCTTTGGCCAGTTTCTTGGCGGCGGCAATTTGTTTCCGGTCCGCGCTGGTCAATTTAATTTCTTTGGCTTTACCCTTGGCTTCAAGTTCCTTGGCGGCGGCAATGACATCATCGTCACCACCAGCCGGAACTGATTCAGCCGGGGCGGCGGCAGGTTGGGCCGCAGGTACCGGAGCGGCGGCGGGTGCCGGAGCACTAGCAGGCGCACTGGCTACAACTTCACCCGCAGTGAAACCACTGGCGGCATCTTCAATCGTGGTGCCTTCTTCCTTCGCGGCTTTCTTGGCGGCGGAGATGGCCTTACGGTGATCTGAGCCTGGCTTGAATTCCTTAGCGCGGATCATGCCATCTAGCTTCACAGCGGCGGCAGAACGTGCGGCTAATGGTAAGCCAGCATCGCCAGCCCATTCAGCTAATTGGCCGGGTTCAGCGCCATCTACATCAATGCTGACAGCGACAGGTTGCGCGGCCGGTGCGGCGGCGGGAGCAGTTGCTTGCGGTGCGGCGGCCGGAGCGGGAGCGGCACTGGTGACAACTTCACCGGAAGAGAAGCCGGCGGATGCATCTTCAATCGTCGTATCTTGTGCCTTAGCTTCTTTCTTGGCCGCAGATACAGCTTTACGATGGGTTGAAGTCGGCTTGAATTCCTTAGCACGGATCATGCCATCTAGCTTCACAGCGGCGGCAGAACGTGCGGCTAATGGTAAGCCAGCATCGCCAGCCCATTCGGCCAATTGATCTGGGCCAGCACCATCCACGTCCAAGCTGATAGAAACAGCTTGGGGAGCGGCGGCGGCAGGGGCACCAGCAACAGGTGCGGCGGCGGGAGCTTGTGATTCGGCCACAATTTCTGGATTGTGACGGGCCTTCACGCGGTTATCCCAATCGTCCGGTGCTGTCATTTCGATACCAGCCTTCTTAGCCAACTTGGCGGTATCTTTGTGTTCCCATTGACCACGGCTCAAAGCTTCTTCGAAGGCGTTTTGCGGCGAAATGGTTTGCCAGTAACGAACTTCCTTAGAAAGCTTGTCTTTATCATAAATATGATTGGTGGTGCGGTCATAGGATGCTAATTCATAATCATGATCCATCTTAATTGCATCAAATGGGCAATATTCTGCACAGAGACCACAATTCATGCAAATGTCGATGTCAATATAAAATGCGTCTGGTTCTGGCTTTGGACGTTCCCGACCTGAACTAGGATCAACGCGGGTACCACGGACAATCCAAATACATTGGGGCGGACATACCTTGGAACAAATACCACAGGATGTACACCAGTCTTGTCCGGGTGCGTGCGAGTCATCATAGTTATTGACGACCAAAAATGGAACAAAGCGGAACCGTTCTGGCACAGCAATCTTTTCATCAGGATATTCAACGGTGAATAACCCTTCAGCTTGCGTCCCTTGACGAATCGCAAACGTTTCAGGAGTTTGCTTAGTGCCAAGCCAACGTAAATCGTTGACATAGGTGCTAATGAAGCGTTTGAGCGTTACATTTAAGCCACGCCAAATGCCAATACCGTACATACTAATACCTTTCCCGTTTAGCGATCTACTTCACCGAGTACGATGTCGATACTACCCAAGATCACAACCACATCAGCAATCTTGTGCCCAACGCACATCTCACCCAAGGGGGTCAAATTGATGAAACTTGGGGCACGAACATGGTAACGCCACGGATTTTGGTCATTTTCTTTACCAGTGACGCCGGTAACATAATAACCAAGTTCACCCTTGGGATTTTCGACACGGCCATACGCTTCACCACCACCGGGGATACGCGGCGCATAGGGCTCGAGACCGAGGACATCCATGCCAGCGGTATCAGCCAAACGCGGCAAAACTTGTTGCAAAATCTTCAAGCTTTCGCGCATTTCGGTCAAACGGACCAAATAGCGGTCGTAGACATCACCGTTATATTGAACAGCTACGTCGAAATCAAGTTCGGGGTAAATGCTGTAAGGATCAGCGCGACGGATATCATAAGGGACACCACTTGCACGCAATACCGGACCAGCCACGCTCATATCAATGGCCATTTCCGGTGGCAAGACCCCAACACCTTGGGTACGGGCTAAGACTAATTCGTTCTTGGTCAAAAGACGATCGAACTCGTCGGTGAAACGTGGAAGACGTTCCATAATCATCTCATTCAAGAACTTCATGGTATCGAAGTCACGAATGATGTCGTTTTCTAAGACAGCGTGGGCACGGATACGTTCTGGAATATCTTTAGCAACACCACCAAAGCGCATGTAATTACACATCAATCGGCTACCAGCGGTTGCTTCGAAGAAGTCGAGAATGAGTTCACGTTCTTCAATAGCATAAAGCGCTGGTGTAAAAAATGCCCCGAGGTCATTCAGCAAGAAGCCAATGCCCCATGAGTGGTTAACATATCGGGTCAATTCAACCATCAACACGCGAATGAGTTCGGCGCGTTCAGTTGGTTGGGAAAAGCCCTTCACGCCATTCTTATCCATCATCTGCTCGACAGCCAGTGCATAGCCATGGTTATTGCTCATGCTACTGATATAGTCGAGGCGATCAGTGAAAGGCATGTTCATAATCCAGGTATTGCGTTCCCCAATCTTTTCATGATTGCGGTGCAAATAACCCATCACTGGTTCAAGGCTTTCAACGGTTTCCCCATCGAGGGTTGCAACCATCCGGAATACACCGTGGGTGCTGGGATGATGGGGGCCGAGGTTAACTACTAATTTATCCATGTTTAAACCGGCGTGTTCAATATCAACACCAAGATTTAAACCTTCATAATAGTGACCTTCGGAGATGTCATTGACATCGGCGAGGGTGTAGCCTTTAGGATATTTTACATTCCGACCGAAGGGATTGTGTTCTTCGGCACGGGTTATATCGCCACCGGGCCAACGTGAATCAAATGGCTTGTGTTCACCTTCGTAGTAGGTTTCCTTCCAATCTTTGCGAAGCGGATGACCTTCATAGCCTTCCCACATCAAGATACGCTTGAGATTGGGATGACCGGGGAAGTGAATCCCCATAAGATCGTATGCTTCACGTTCTTGGAAATCAGCGCCACGCCAAACATTAATCAAACTGGGAATAGTGGCTACATCACGCGGGGTACGGCTTTTCATAGTTAAAGCCGGACCACCCTTGGTGCTATAGCAGTGATAGACCATTTCAAAGAAATCGCCATGCCCAAGATAATCAACAGCGGTCGCGCTTGATAAATAATCGTAGCCGTATTCGTCGCGGAGGACTTCGGCTACTTCAACCAGATTGTCGCGATCAACAACGATA
>JBNLCD010000515.1:0-4282 GCA_050303635.1 Anaerolineae bacterium | reverse complement strand
GAAGATACGCTTTTTAGATTTATAGTTTGACTAAAAGTTGTTTTCGACAGGGGTATTTTGATGAAACAGCAGAATAACTGTCTACGTTTAACTATATTCAACCCGATTTTTATTTGTATCCTAATGTTTGTCGGCCCGCAAATCTATATGTTTTGGCGCAATATGCCTTCATCGTTTCCGGCCTTACCAGAAAACGCGGTTGATGCTAAATACAAAGTTATCAAAACGTGCTATAGCGACTATGATGGCTGCAGTAAATCAAAAACATATTTTGTTGAAGCCTCTGTCAATTCTGTTAAAGAGTTTTACGAGAAGAAAGGTGCTTTTTGTTACCTATCCTATGATGAGCCCGATTGTACCGAAGAAGGTTGTGATTACCGTTATTTTTGCTATAGAACAAGTGACTGTCTAAACTATAATCGGTGCAGAAGCTACACTGTTGAAATTCAGCGGAGTCGAAATGATGACAAAACCTTTTTTAATGTACGTGTCCGTTGGTTCAAATATGATACAGGGGATTTGCTAGAAGAGATTGCAACCATACTAAGCGGAGAACCCATACCTTATTAATATTACAAAGGCGGCATCCCTGCCGCCTCGCAAATCAAAATTCTTTTGTTGCGCTTATTTCGACAAACGCAAGCGGCGTAAACTCATGGCGTTGATTGAGACAATGACCGTGCTCAATGACATGAACAGTGCACCGACAGCCGGAGGCAGAATAAAGCCAATCGGCGCAAGCACACCTGCCGCGAGCGGAATCGCCGCCAGATTGTAAGCGGTGGCCCAGATCAAATTCTGTTGCATTTTGGCGTAACTGGCTTTGCTCAAGGCAATGACATCGACCACATCCAGCGGATTGCTTTGCACCAAAACAATGCCCGCCGATTCGATAGCTACGTCTGTGCCGCTTCCAATCGCAATCCCAATATCGGCGCGGGTGAGCGCCGGGGCATCATTCACGCCGTCGCCGACCATGCCCACCGTTTTGCCTTGTTTTTGCAATTCGGCGATTTTTTGGTCTTTGTGTTCAGGCAGAACTTCCGCGAAATAGTGATCAATGCCGAGTTCTTCCGCGACTGCTTTGGCCACATCTTGACTATCACCTGTCAACATCGCCACCTCAATATTCATCGCGTGCAGGCGATCAATGGCTTGCTGACTTTCGGGGCGAATCACATCGGCCAGGGCAAAGGCGGCGGCAACTGTTTTCTCCCGAATCAGATAGACGACGGTTTGGCCTTTGTCACCAGCAGTTTGGGTGAATTGTTGCATCGTATCCGGCAAGGTGATTTTGAGATAGTCGAGTAAGCGTGGGCCGCCCATATAAACCGCCTGACCGTTATATTGCGCCTGCACGCCGTGACCTTTAATCGCTTCAAATTGACTAATCTCGGCAAATTTCACGTCGCGTTTTTGGACTTCGGCCACAATCCCCTTGGCAATCATATGCTCGGAGTCGCCCTCGATAGCCCCCGCCAATGCCAAGGCGTCATCTTCTGACCAATCCTGCGCCACGGCCATATTCACCACGCCGAAATTCCCGGCAGTGAGGGTGCCCGTCTTATCAAACACAATCATGTTGAGATTACGCGCGGTTTCCAAGGCAATCCGATCCCGCACCAAAATCCCATTGCGCGCGGCTAAGGATGTGCTAATGGCAATCACCAACGGAATCGCCAAACCCAACGCATGAGGACAAGCCACGACCAAAACGGTCACAACGCGCGTGATAATCTCGACTTCAAAACCAATGGCAAGCACCCAGGCTATCGTCGTCAGTATCGCTGAGCCGACCGCCACATAAAACAACCAACCAGCGGCCCGATCTGCCAGAATTTGCGTTTTCGATTTGCTGTTTTGCGCTTCATTGACAAGGCGCATAATCCCGGCCAGCGTCGTATCGTCGCCCGTGGCCGTGACTTTGACCTGTAAACTGCCATCTCCATTAATCGTCCCGCCGATTACTTTATCATCAACAGCCTTGCTAACGGGTTTGGATTCGCCAGTCACGATGGATTCGTTGACCTTGGATTCACCTTTGACGACTTGCCCATCAATCGGCACACTGGCCCCCGGACGGACAAGGACCACATCACCTTGCTGGAGTTCATTGACATGGACGGTTTTTGTCGACCCGTCAGCTTGCAGTAACTCAGCTTCATCAGGCATGAGTTTCGCCAGTTCATTCAGCGCACCGGAGGCTTGTCGGACACTGCGCATTTCAAACCAGTGGCCCAACAGCATCACATCAATAAGCGTGGCCATTTCCCAGAAAAAACCGCTCTCCTCATTTGAGAAGAGGACAGCCAAGCTATACACAAATGCGACCGTAATGGCCATCGAAATGAGCGCCATCATGCCCGGTTGTTTATTCTGCACTTCGGGAATAGCCATTTGAATGAACGGCACCCCGCCATAGAGGAATATGATAATCGCAAAGAGTGGTGCGATGAGGCTACTCCCTGTAAATTCCGGCATACTGAAGCCTAGCCACTCTTGGACCATCGCGCTATAGAGCAAGACCGGAATCGTCAGGACCAAACTCACCCAAAAACGGTTGCGGAACATGATTTCATGGCCCGTATGATCGGTATGATGTTCATGGCCGCCATGTCCGCCGTGATCGGTGTGTTGATCGTTCGTTTGATGGTGGACGTGGCTGTCAGGCTGTTCATGTTGACTATGTGCATGATTATGATTTTGCATGTTGTTTACGAATTCTCTCCTCGTCTTCGCTTGTTTCCCAATTTCAGAAAAGATCTCATTACCTTTTTTGTAAAAAAGGTAATACCAAAAAACTTTATAAAAGTTTTGGTCAAGCTTTTTCAAAAGCTTGGAAAAAGCCCCTTTGTTTTTCTTCATGCTTGATACGAAAAGACGACATTTCTGCCGCCTTCATTGGATTTGTTTTCGAATTGTCGGGAATCTGGATAGTTAGACCAGTTGTTTACCTCGTAAGCGCAAGCTGTTGCTGACCACACTCACACTACTGAAGGCCATCGCCAGAGCGGCCAAAATCGGGTGGAGTTGTTGCAAGAAGTCCGGCGCAAAGGGCACGAGGACCAAAATCCCGGCGGCCACTGGAATGAGAATCGTGTTGTAACCAAAGGCCCAAAACAGATTTTGCCAGATGGTGTTCAAGGTGTAGCGCGAGAGCTTAATGGCTTTCGGGACAGCGCGTAAATCACCACTCATCAGCGTGACATCGGCAGTTTCCATGGCGACATCCGTGCCCGTCCCAATCGCTAAACCAACATCGGCTTGAGCCAGCGCGGGTGCATCGTTAATGCCATCACCAACCATCCCGACAACCAACCCTTCTTGTTGCAATTGTTGGACGTGATTGGCTTTGTCACCGGGCAACACTTCAGCCAAAACGCGGTCGATGCCAGCTTCTTTAGCAATTGCTTCAGCCGTTGCTTGATTATCACCCGTGAGCATGATCACTTGCAGGCCACGCGCTTTGAGTTGCGCCACGGCATCGCGTGAACCGTCTTTGATGGTATCGGCAATGGCCAGTACACCCACGGCTTCATTGGCCACGGCCAACCAGACGGCGGTCTTGCCTGTATTTTGCAAGTCGCGCGCTTTTTGCTCTAAGCCATTGAGATTGACATTTTGTTCGCGCATCAATTTTTGATTGCCGATAATGATCCGTTGTCCTTCAACTTCGGCTGAAATGCCGTGACCCACGACCGCTTCAAAATTCTGCGGATCGCTCAAGGTGATATTTTGCGCTTTGGCATAGTCGACAATCGCTTCACCGAGCGGATGTTCACTGCCGCGTTCAGCACTGGCCGCCAAGCGGGCGACATCTTCGGCGCTGAATTGCGTATTTTCACTCAAAACCACGTCGGTAACCGACGGCGCACCTTGCGTGATGGTGCCCGTTTTGTCCAAAACAATCGCTTGGAGTTGTTTGGCACGTTCGAGCGCATCACTGTTGCGGAAAAGAATCCCATTTTCGGCCCCTTTACCGACACCCACCATAATCGCGGTCGGCGTCGCGAGACCCATGGCACACGGACAGGCAATCACCAGCACCGCAATCATGCGAATAAGCGCGGCGGTGAAATCGCCAGTTGCCACGAGCCAGATAATAAAGGTCAGCGCGGCGGTACTAATCACGAAAGGCACAAACACGGCGGCCACTTTATCCACCACGGCTTGAATTTGCGGTTTAGAGCCTTGGGCTTGTTCCACTAGATGAATAATTTGGGCCAGTGCTGTTTCTTTACCGACGCCTGTTGCTTCGAACTTGAGCAGACCGTTTTTGTTG